>JANYFV010000251.1 GCA_025359635.1 Undibacterium sp.
ATGCCTTCAATCCGGCAGCAATCATGGAATGCCTTCAATGCTTCGGCATCCGTAATCGTCACGTACTGGGCACGGCCAGTATCTTTCAACCAAGCATGTTCAGGACCCACACCAGGATAATCCAAACCAGCCGATACCGAATGCGTTTCTATCACCTGGCCATTTTCATCCTGCAACAGATACGTTCGATTGCCATGCAAAACACCCGGAGTACCGGCCGTCAGTGAGGCGGAATGTTTGCCAGATTCCATGCCCTCACCTGCTGCTTCCACGCCGATCAGCTGGACATTTTTTTCATCGATATAGGGATAAAAAATTCCCATGGCATTTGAGCCGCCTCCGACACAGGCGATCACCGCATCTGGCTGGCGCCCGGTCATTTCTGGCATCTGCCATAGACATTCCTCGCCTATCACCGACTGAAAATCACGCACCATCATCGGATAAGGATGTGGACCAGCAACCGTGCCGATAATGTAGAACGTATTGTCGACATTCGCGACCCAATCACGCATCGCTTCGTTCAGTGCGTCTTTCAAAGTCTTCGAGCCTGATTCCACTGGAATGACTGTTGCCCCCAGCAACTTCATGCGATACACGTTTTGCGCCTGGCGCTTGACATCTTCCGAGCCCATATACACCACGCATTCCAGGCCAAAGCGCGCACAAATGGTTGCCGTCGCGACGCCGTGCTGACCGGCACCGGTCTCGGCGATCACACGCGGCTTGCCCATACGCTTGGCCAGCAAAGCTTGACCGATAACATTATTAATCTTGTGCGCGCCGGTATGATTCAGATCTTCGCGCTTAAAGTAAATCTGCGCGCCACCCATTATTTCTGACCAACGTTTGGCGTGATAGACAGGCGAAGGCCGGCCTACGAAGTGTTTTAATTCATTGCGAAATTCAGCCAAAAAATCTGCATCATTTTGATATTTGGCATACGCGTCTTTCAACTCTGTCAGCGCATGCGTCAGCGTTTCAGAAACAAAGCTACCACCGTAAGCGCCAAAATGGCCTCTTGCGTCAGGGAAGTTGTAGCTAGCGGAATGATAAATCGCCTGAGGGGCGACGGATTGACGTTCAAAATGCGCGTCGAGTGGGCTTAATTCTTTCATGATGTTCCTTACGGTATTTCTATTTTGCTTAACTTATTATGCGAGCAAAATAATGGTCAGTCTTGATTGTCTGCCAGACGTACAGCTTCAATAAAAGCACGTACCTTGGCCATATCCTTAATCCCTTTACTCAATTCGACACCGCTACTGATGTCGACGGCAAAAGGCCGCACACGTCTAACCGCGTCAGTCGCGTTTTGTACGTTCAAGCCACCACTTAAAACGACCAGAGGCGCGAGTTCTTTTGGGATTAGAGACCAATCAAAAACCTTTCCACTACCACCGAAACTATCAACAAAGGTATCTAGCAACAGACCATTAAACAAGGGGCTGGCAGCGCGATACGTTTTCTCACATTCTAACAAATCTTGCGCAGACGTGTCAGGTTTGACTCTAAAAGCACGAATAAAGGGCCGATTGACAGCATTGGCAAGCGCATGGCACTGCGCCGGAGTTTCATCACCATGAAATTGTAACAACTGAATTGGCGCCTTTGCCAAAACTTCTTGCAACTCGGCTTTACTTACATTCACAAACAAGCCAACTGAAACTACAAACGGTGACAGCTCTTGCAACAACCTCTCTGCAAGTTCGGGTGATACGTAGCGCGGACTGGCCGGATAAAACACAAAACCCAAAGCATCCGCGCCTGCGGCAACCACCGCACGGACATCTTCTGATCGCGTTATGCCACAGATTTTTATTCTAGTTTTTTTAAGCATGTTGTCAATTTCCGGAGCAGTCAACTTGAATATTCTTGAGAAGATGGAATAGTAACTGATGTTCCACGCCAAAAAGAAAGAAAAATCTGCCAAAAAAAACCGCAAGGCGCTGAACTGCACCCTGCGGTTTTAATTCAATCTAAAAATGCTTAAGCGACTTTTTTAACTTCGAAGAATTGTTCGTCTTCTGTAGAACCATGTAAGGCAGTTGTTGAAGACTGGCCTTGCTGAATCACTTGCGTAACGGCATCAAAATAACCCGTACCGACTTCACGTTGATGCTTGACTGCAGTAAAACCTTTTTCAGCCGCTGCAAATTCGGCTTCCTGCAACTCGACAAAAGCAGACATCTGGCGACGTGCGTAGCCATGTGCGAGGTTAAACATGCCGTAGTTCAATGCATGGAAACCGGCCAAAGTAATGAATTGAAACTTATACCCCATTGCACCTAATTCTTTCTGGAACCTGGCGATAGTGGAATCGTCCAGATTTTTCTTCCAGTTAAACGAAGGTGAGCAGTTGTAAGACAATAATTTACCCGGGAACTTAGCATGGATCGCATCTGCAAAAGCTTTAGCAAATTGCAGATCAGGCTTACCGGTTTCACACCAGATCATGTCGGCATATTCGGCATAAGCCAGACCGCGCGAAATCGCTTGTTGCAGACCAGGTTTGGCTTTATAAAAACCTTCAACCGTACGCTCACCGGTTAAAAATGGCTTGTCGTTATCATCGATATCAGAGGTAATCAAATCGGCAGCTTCTGCATCGGTGCGCGCCAACAATACGGTCGGCGTACCCATG
>JANYFV010000274.1 GCA_025359635.1 Undibacterium sp.
ACGCAATCAGAGCCAACTTGATCGGCCAAGGCTGTTGGTGATTGATGGTCATTTTTGACGCTACTATACGTCGCTGCCAGAAGCGGGACTTTGCCATGAGCTTAAGGCATGACAGGCACGTGCTTCAGACCGGTCGTTTCGTCCAGTCCAAACATGATATTCATACATTGCACAGCCTGACCAGATGAACCCTTCACCAGATTATCCTGTACCACCAATACAATCACAGTATTGCCATTGGCAGGACGGTGTAAGGCAAGGCGCAGCATATTCGAAGCGCGGGTTGAACGGGTTTCCGGATGCGAGCCAAATGGCATGACATCGACAAAAGGCTCGTCTTTATAGGCAGTTTCAAACAAGGCCTGCAACTCTTCATTTGTGAGGTCCTTAGTCAAACGCGCATACAAGGTTGAATGCATGCCGCGTATCATCGGTACCAGATGCGGCGTAAATACTAGCCCTACCTTCTCTGACGTCATGTACTGTAACTGCTCAATGGTTTCTGGCGTATGTCTATGTCCAGAAACACCGTATGCCTTAAAGCTGTCGCTAGTTTCGGTCAATAACAGGCCGATATCGGCTTTCCGCCCTGCCCCTGAAACGCCAGATTTACAATCTGCAATCAGATTACCCGCATCCACCACGCCAGCTTTCAGCAAGGGATAAAAACCTAATTGCATGGTGGTCGGATAACAGCCAGGGTTGCCGATGATGCGCGCCGATTTAATTGCCGCCCGGTTAAGCTCTGGCAAGCCATACACAGCTTCTTTCAATAAGTCGGTGCAGGTATGCGTCATGCCATACCATTTTTCGAATTGCGCAACATCTTGCAAACGAAAGTCTGGCGCCAGATCGATCACCTTGACACCAGCAGCGACCAATTCTGGCGCTTGCGCCATCGCCACACCATGCGGCGTGGCAAAAAATACTACATCGCATTCAGTCAATTTCGCTTTTTCTGGAGAACTAAAGGCAAGATCGACATGGCCGCGCAAGGATGGGTACATCTCCGCTACCGGCAAGCCATCTTCTTTGCGTGACGTGATCGCCGTCAACTGTGCTTGCGGATGCGTGGCGAGTATTCTCAGCAATTCCACGCCTGTGTAACCAGTACCGCCGACTATGCCTATTTTGATCATTGATGCTTCCTTCAAAGAAATTTTTTTGTATTCTAGCAGCAGCCAAGTAGCATGTAAGATAAAACTTGTTGCAAGAAGTAAAAAAGCCGCCAAGCATAAGCTGGCGGCTTTTTTTGACAGATTCGTCCGAATTAACGCTTGGAGAACTGCTTTGCGCGACGAGCTTTGCGCAGACCAACTTTTTTACGTTCAACTTCACGAGCATCGCGAGTAACGAAACCAGCTTTTGACAGCTCAGGCTTCAATGCTGCATCGTAGTCGATCAAGGCACGAGTGATACCGTGACGAACCGCGCCAGATTGGCCAGATTCGCCGCCGCCGTGAACATTGACCATAATGTCGAAAGTTTCGAGATTATTTGTCAATTCCAAAGGCTGGCTGATGACCATCAAGCCAGTTTTGCGAGAAAAATATTCGCTTGCTGGTTTGCCGTTGACAACAATCTTGCCGCTGCCAGACTTAATGAATACACGAGCAACTGCGCTCTTGCGACGGCCAGTTCCGTAGTTATAATTACCGATCATGGCTATTCCTTAAAGGTCGAGTACTTGTGGTTGCTGCGCTGAATGCGGATGAGTTGCCTCTGCATACACTTTGAGCTTTTTGATCATCGCATAACCGAGTGGGCCTTTAGGCAACATGCCCTTAACAGCCTTCTCTAATGCACGACCTGGAAAACGCGCTTGCATTTTCTGGAAGTTCGTTTCGTAGATACCACCTGGGTATCCAGTATGACGATAGTAAATCTTGTTCAGTGCTTTAGTTCCAGTCACACGCAGTTTACCTGCATTGATAACGACGATGAAATCGCCTGTATCAACGTGTGGTGTAAATTCTGGTTTGTGCTTGCCGCGTAAACGGAGTGCCACTTCGCTGGCAACACGTCCGAGAATTTTATCTGTCGCGTCAACCACGAACCAGTCGCGCTGAACCTCATGGCCCTTAGCGGAAAAGGTTTTCATGTTTGAATCCTAATAAAAGTTAAAAACGCCCTGTTTGGCGGTTCTGCCATCACCGACCTGGCAGACGCATCCTTGTAAAATATCCCCTGGGCGAACAGAGAGTCGGAAATTATAGTGATTTCAAAGACTTAGTGCAAGCACTGTTTAAAAATTGAGCAAAAAAAACCCAAGGCGGGCCTCGGGCAGAATCCACCAGGTGGTGGTGGAGGAGATTCGTGCATAAAATTTATGGATTAATACTAGAACAATAAAATTTATTATTCAATAAGAATGTTGATATTTTTTAATTTTTAGTAAAAAAACAGTTAATTGAGCTTTGTTTAGGCATTTTTCAGCCGGGAGTAGCTATCGCTGCGATGCGCTACAATATTCAACACATACAACATACATGGAGTAAATATGGAAGCAACAGTAAGATGGACCGGTTTATCGGGCATGAGTTTTTTAGCTGAAACTGGCTCTGGGCATGCAGTATTGATGGATGGCGCACCGGATGGCGGCGGCCGCAACCTGGCACCACGCCCGATGGAAATGGTCTTGCTTGGCACTGGTGGATGTTCTGCCTACGATGTTGTGTTAATTTTACGTAAAAGCAAACAGGACATACGCGCTTGCGAAGTCAAACTAATGGCCGAACGTGCCGAGACCGAACCCAAGGTCTTTACCAAGATTAACTTCCACTTTATTGTCCGCGGCCGAGACCTGAAGCCGAATCTAGTCGAACGGGCGATTAAGCTATCGCACGAAAAATATTGTTCGGCATCCATCATGTTGGAGAAAACTGCACAAATGACGCATAGTTACGAGATCATCGAAGATCTAGCCATCCCTTCTGAGCATAGTTAAGCCAGCTCTTCGATATGCGTTCCTTTTTCCGGCGGCACAAATACATCCGTGTAAGTTGGATAAAAAGAGCAGTACATGACGACGGTCATGGCGATCGAGAGTGGCATCAAGATGATCATCAAAGTCGCGCCACTACCACCCGTGATGGCGACGATCAAGCTTAGTACTATAGACAATAAAACGCTAATCGAAAACCACGCTAATCCGTAAACAAGAAATGACTTTGCCGTACGCCATACGGCAAAAAAACTATAAAATACGGCCTTGCTGACACTCATATTATGCCAGGCAATCAGTGGTGCGGCGTACCAAAAAGCCATTAGCGCGGGCAAGTAAGCTAGCGCTGAAAACGTCATTCCTAATAGCAAACCTGACTCTGGCAGAGTTTTAGGGTCCACCGGTTCTATGCTGGTGACCACATTCCAAAAGACACCACCATCAAGCAAGCTCGATGCCGCAATCGCCAAAGCGGCGGCAATGATATATAGGACACCAAGTTTCAACAGATTAGGCAAAGCCGGGGAACGAAAACCGCTCAAAAGCAAACTCGGATAAACGCGTTCGCCCACTTCGATCTGACGACAAGCCTGCATAAAATTAAGGGCAAAAACTGGAACCAATAACAGGGGTAAGAACTGGCCGATGAAAGGAATTAAGCCGATTCCCATGTTAAAAAACATGTAAATAAAAAACAGAGTGAGCATTTCAGCTGGTTGTTTTCGAAAAATCTGAAACCCGCGCTTGATCCATAGCCACCCGCTCATTGCGCTGAGGCTGTTCATCGTTCCGCCCGCCCATTCACTGGCAATGCAGGTGGCTTTTGTGACTCACGCAAGCGCAAAATTCGCTCAAAATGCCCTGGATCATGTGGCGTCAACATTTCTGCGTCGCGTGGCAAATGGTAATCATATAAACGCGACAGCCAAAAACGAAATGCTGCTGCCCGCAACATGGGTTGCCATGCCACCGCCTCTTCTTCGGTAAATGGGCGAACCGCATGATAGGCATTGAGCATCGCATTCACCCGCGCCACATCAAGCACACCTGTCTCGACATCAATACACCAGTCATTGACTGTCACCGCGACATCAAAAATCCAACTGTCACAGCCGGCAAAATAGAAGTCAAAAAATCCGGTCAAACGCTCGTCATCAAACATCACATTATTGCGAAATAAATCCGCGTGTATCGGGCCTTTAGGCAACGCATGATAAATGGAAGTACTGGCGAAAGTGTCTTGAAAGTGAATTTCTGCACGCAACAGATGTTGATCGGCATCAGACAAAAATGGCAACACTTTCGGGGTAGTTTCATGCCACCAATCTAGAGCACGTAAATTCGGTTGACGTATTTCAAAATCTTTTGCCGCCAGATGCATGCGTGCCAACATTGCACCAACCTCAGCACAATGAATCGCTTGCGGCTCCATCTGTGATGTACCTTCCAACTTGCTGACGATGGCAGCAGGTTTGCCATGTAAGGCAACGACCAATTCACCATCAACATTGGCAATTGGTGCAGGCACCAAGACGCCACTATCTGCCAAATGCCGCATCAAGCGCAAGTAAAACGGCAATTGTTCGAAGTTGAGGTTTTCAAAAATAGTCAGGACGAATTCGCCAGCCTCTGTATTGATAAAAAAATTGCTATTTTCAATACCTGAGGATATGCCTTTAATTGCCAGCGCTTTTCCAAGAGGGAACTGCGCCATCCATGGACGCAGATCGTCCAGTGTTACCGGTGTAAATACAGCCATTTTAATGAAAGAATAAATTATTTTTTGTTTGGCATGCTAGCGGATGCGGACGCGGATGCTGAAGTTGGTGTCGCACCTGGCGCAGGTTGAAGTGTCGGTATAGTCTCAACTTCTTTACTCTCTTTTTTACCGCCGAATTCAAGTATGGACCATTGAGCACCGCGGTTTCCATCACCCTGCACACTACCTTTAGGTGCATTGCCAGTTTCGGGATTGGCTTTCACTACGTAATTGCTCTTGCCTGCCTTGACCTGCACTTCAGTCACTTTACCGTTAACGCGCTTTTCGACCGTTTTGTTTTTATTTGACTCGGGTTTGCTAATTGTAATGCCCGAATCTTGCACTTCTTCTATTTTCTCCAGTTTTGGTGGAGTAGAAGCTGGAGTACTTTGCGCCTGTACCACAAAAGGCACACAGCCAAGCAATAAACCCAGACCAAGGATGGACGACGATTTTACGAGGGATTTCATATGATTTACTTTGCCAGAAAGGTTACAGCACGCAATACAATACGTTCACAAGCCCCCATTGTAACAAAGCAGGCGAATGTCTTACAGACAAATTCATTCTTGTTAAATTCAAGCTAGCGTATGAGCAAAATCAGGTAAAAAGTTTGTTTTAGAACTGAACAAACTTAATCATTAATGTGTGATTTTTTTCAGGTCTTCAATACTGAACCACAATTCTTTCCGAGCCAGAGGAGTCTCAGGTGTAAGAAAGGGATTGCGCAACTCTATGATTTTTCTTTTTTCAAGATGTGCTTTGACGATATCTTCTTTATGAAAACTATAAAATAATTTATCGAACGAACCATCTTTAATTGCGACTTCTAAACCACGCTGAATGATAGCCGCCAATTCATTATTACCTTTTTTTACATAAAAATAAAAAGCAGAGGGGTAATGAATAACTATGTGCGTATCGATCGCAATATCCATTTCTTGATGCCCATCAAATTCGTTCCAAATTTCCATAATGGAGCGAGGGAAATAATCAAAACGTCCAGCACCTAACATTCTGAAAAGATATTCAAATTCGTAGGAGCGTTCAACCTTAATCCCCGAAGCAAGCAAAATCTGTGTATCACTCCAGTGATAGGCTTGGCCAGCAGTAAATTTTCGTAAATCACCAATATTATTTACTTTGGCAAACAATTGACTATTTCTTTTAGTCACCAAGGGTATGCGCCAGCCCATTAGACCTTTCATGAAACAAATTCTGATCGGCAGCATCGACGCTTCGCGCTCTTTTGTCGCTCCGCCCCACACAACATCGATGGTATTTCCTTCCGTCAGTTCAGAAAGTGTGCGAATTTTATTTAAGTCATTTGCCACTGGCAGTAGCACTAACTTAGCACCAGATTTCTGAACTGCCAAGCGCAACATCTCAACCGTGTAATCGTTATGACTGTCAAGATCTGCATGCCGGCTCACCGGATAACGCACGGTATCGATAGCAGCAACTGGGTAAATAAAGGACGAGAAAAATACCAAGGGCAGAAAAAATTGGCGCAACAATCGATACTTGGCAAACGACATCAGCATGCGCATCTCTCTTCAATTTTTCAATGGAAAAATTATTTTACAAATACAACATACGTTGCCGCTCTTCTTCCGAAGGCTCGATATCATGCGCCTCGTAAAACAAAAAAATAGCCTCAACAATATTAGCTGGTTCATCGATTAACTGCACCAGATTCAAGTCAGTCGCAGCGATCATCTCATTATCGAGCATTTGGGTTTTAATCCACTCTAACAGGCCAGACCAAAAACTGGTGCCGACCAGAATAACCGGAATATGCCGGGATTTTCCGGTTTGTATTAAAGTCAAAACCTCGCTGAGCTCATCCATGGTGCCAAAACCACCGGGGAAAATCACATACGCATCGGCATATTTAACAAACGCCACCTTGCGCGCGAAAAAATGCCTGAAGGTCAGCGAAACATTTTGCCATGCGTTGCTTTTTTGCTCATGCGGCAATTCAATATTTAGACCAATTGAGGCCGACAATCCCTCAAATGCGCCTTTATTTGCTGCTTCCATAATGCCGGAACCGCCTCCGGAAATCACCGCAAAGCCAGCATCAGACAAGCGACGTGACAGGTCCATACACATTTGATAGTAGGGATTTTCTGGCTTCATTCTAGCCGAACCAAAAATCGTCACGGCAGGATGAACCGATGAGAGACGCTCGGTAGACTCGATAAATTCTGCCATAATTGTGAACATATGCCACGATTCGCGCGCCCTTAACGCAGTACCGCGCTCACCGTCAGCGATCTGGCGCAATTTCAATATTCTTTTTCGGCTCTCATCCATATGCAAAAAACCCTGTTATTAGTCGATGGTTCCAGTTATCTGTACCGCGCATTCCATGCTATGCCCGATTTGCGCAACGCGCAAGGAGAGCCGACCGGCGCCATCTACGGCATGATTAGTATGTTGCGCAGATTACGCCAAGACTATCCGGCAGCCTACATGGCCTGCGTGTTTGATGCAAAGGGAAAAACTTTTCGTGACGACCTGTATCCCGAATACAAAGCCCAGCGTGCACCGATGCCAGACGATCTGCGCCAGCAAATTATTCCGATCCATGAAGCGGTACTCGCGATGGGTTGGCCAATCTTGATGGTGGAAGGAGTGGAAGCCGATGACGTGATCGGCACACTGGCGGTAGCGGCCACTGAACAAGGCTTGAAAACCATAGTCTCGACCGGCGACAAAGACATGGCGCAACTAGTCAATTCCAATGTCGGTCTGATCAATACCATGAGTAACGAAAAGCTCGATGAAGCTGGCGTGCTGGCGAAGTTTGGCGTTCCGCCAAACCGCATCATCGATTACCTGACCTTGATCGGCGACACGGTTGACAACGTTCCCGGCGTGATGAAATGCGGCCCGAAGACTGCGCTGAAATGGCTGGGACTGTATGACAGTCTGGATGGCGTCATCACCAATGCCGATAAAGTTACTGGTGCGGTCGGCGAGAATTTACGACAGGCGCTAGAGTGGTTGCCACAAGGCCGCGTCTTGATTACCATCAAAACCGATTGCGACCTCAGCGCACACTACAAGTCAATCAGCGAATCACTAATCACTAAAGAAGAAAACAAAGAAGCCATGCTGGCTTTCTTCCAGCGTTATGGCTTCAAGACCTGGCTGCGCGAACTTTCAGGCGATGCGACTGCCGGCGCAACACCGCTCAAATCGCCTGCCCCTGCTCCAGCGCAAGGGGGCTTATTTGCTAACGAAGCAGATAGCGTGAGTAGCGCAACATTAGCTACGCCAGTCATTCCAATTAAGCCCGCCGTAACCGAATACGAATGCGTTTTGACGGAAGCTGCACTCGATCTATGGATAGACAAAATCTCCAATGCCACGCTGACTGCAGTAGATACCGAAACCACCTCGCTGGAACCGATGACGGCACAGCTGGTCGGCATCTCTTTGTGCTGCGAAGCCGGCAACGCTGTCTACATCCCGGTGGCACATGCCTATGCCGACGTGCCGACACAACTTTCACGTGAATTTGTACTGGGTAAACTTAAGCCCTGGCTCGAAGACGCAAGCAAAGCCAAGGTCGGGCAAAACCTCAAATACGACAGCCACATCTTCGCCAATCAAGGTGTGTATTTGCGCGGCATAGTGCACGACACTTTGCTGCAATCCTACGTATTCGAATCGCACAAATCGCATGACATGGACAGCCTGGCGCTACGCCATCTGGCACACAAGACCATCAGTTTTGAAGAAGTGTGCGGCAAAGGCGCAGCGCAAATTTGTTTCGATCAGGTCGATCTGGAACGCGCCACTGCGTATGCCGCCGAAGACGCCGACATCACTCTTCAGCTGCATCAAGCCATGTGGCCACAGATAGAACACGATGCCAAATTACTCTACATCTATCGCGATATTGAATTGCCGACCGCCGTCACGCTGCAAAAAATTGAACGCAATGGCGTGCTGATCAATAAAGATCTGCTAGCCACGCAATCGCACGAAATCGGCATCCGTCTACTGCAACTGGAACAAAAAGCCTACGAATTGGCCGAGCAACCTTTTAACTTGAATTCACCAAAACAACTCGGTGAAATTTTCTTCGTCAAACTAGGTTTGCCGGTAGTCAAAAAAACCCCGTCGGGCGCGCCATCGACCGATGAAGAAGTACTGCAAAAACTAGCCGAAGATTATCCGCTACCAAAAGTGCTGCTGGAATATCGTGGCCTGGCCAAACTCAAATCCACCTACACCGATAAATTGCCGAAAATGGTCAACGCCACCACTGGTCGGGTACACACCAACTACGCGCAGGCGGTAGCCGTCACCGGCAGGCTGGCATCGAACGACCCTAACCTGCAAAACATACCGGTACGCACCGCCGAAGGCCGGCGCATCCGCGAAGCCTTTATCGCACCCGCGGGTAGCAAAATAGTCTCCGCCGATTACTCGCAAATCGAGCTACGCATCATGGCGCACATCTCCGGCGACACCAGTTTATTAAACGCGTTTGCCGCTGGCGAAGATGTGCATAGAGCGACTGCCTCAGAAATTTTTGGCGTAGGCTTAACCGAAGTCACAAGCGAACAAAGGCGTTACGCCAAGGTCATCAACTTCGGCCTGATCTATGGCATGAGCGCCTTCGGCCTGGCCGGCAACTTGGGCATAGAACGTAGCGCAGCGCAAAGCTACATCGACAAATATTTTCAGCGCTACCCAGGCGTAGCGCAATACATGGCCGACACGCGCGCGCAAGCCAAAGCGCAAGGCTATGTAGAAACCGTCTTCGGCCGCCGCTTGTGGCTGGCAGAAATCAACAGCCCGAACGGCCAACGCCGCCAAGGTGCAGAACGCGCCGCCATCAACGCCCCAATGCAAGGCACAGCCGCCGACCTGATCAAACTCGCCATGATAGCGGTACAAAGCTGGCTGGAACGCGATGGCTTGCAATCAAAAATGATCATGCAGGTACATGATGAATTGGTGCTGGAAGTGCCGGAAGCTGAGCTGGAATTGGTAAAGCATAAATTGCCAGAACTGATGGCGCAGGTAGCCGAGCTGAAGGTGCCTTTACTGGCAGAAGTTGGGGTCGGGAATAATTGGGAAGAGGCACATTAGGCTCGGTGCGTAGACGCAATGTAAGTACGGTCTAGTTCCTTCCCCATTTTATAGCGAAGGAACTAAAAGCCTAAGCCTTACGGACACGTTTTGCAGAAACCAGCGATGGCCGTGTCACGGCTAATGTCGCCTTAGATTTTTCAAGCAACCTCAAGCTAAATGCAGGCACATCATCTGCCTGCAACTTCGCTTCCACTGTCAACAATTCATCGCGTCTGAATGCATGAATCAGCACGACTTCACCAACGCGATAACGCCCCAGCGAGGCATTCAAACCATCCGCTGCATCAACAGAGGTGATACGCAAACCGTTGATCGCCATTAAGACATCACCTGCGGACAAACCTGCCTTATGCGCGGCGCGGTTTTCAAAAACGTTCGCCAACTTGCAATCAACACCATCTTTGACGACGCGTACGCCCAAAGCGGATTTAGCTGTCTTACGCTCATCGTTTAACGCAACGCCGAAATCAGCATACAAAGACGCCAGTGGCAAATCATCAGTGCCGCGCACATACTTATCCATGAAGCGCTTGGTTTTCACGCCTGTGCTTTGCTCTATCAGCACCTCTATCTCATCTTCGTCCAGACCCTGCTGCTGACCGCTCAATGCTTTCTGATAAAAGTCACGGCCATACTTCTGCCACAGCGACCGCATCACATCGTCTAGTGATTTTTTTCCTGCAGTTTCGATACGTATCGTCAAATCCAGCGCGAGACCTACCAGTGAACCTTTGGTGTAATAACTGACGATGGCATTCGGTGAATTCTCATCTTGGCGATAGTACTTAGTCCAGGCATCAAAGCTCGATTCGGCCACACTTTGTTTGCTGCGGCCAGTGCCGCGCATTACTGAATTGATTGTCTTACCGAGCATTTTAAAATAAGCGGGTTCATCGATCAGGCCCGAGCGCACCAGCATCAGGTCATCGTAATAACTGGTGAAGCCTTCAAATAACCAGAGCAAGCTGGTGTAGTTTTCCTGACTTAAATCGTAGTTGGAAAAAGCAGCAGGCTTGATGCGCTTGACATTCCAGGTATGAAAATATTCGTGGCTGCATAAGCCAAGAAAACTTCGATAGCCGTCGCTCATCTCGGCCTGATGCTTCAGCGGCAGTTCGTTGCGATTGCAAATCAAGGCTGTCGAGGCTCTATGCTCCAGTCCGCCATAACCGTCACCTACCACCATAGTCATG
Organism: Undibacterium sp.; assembly: GCA_025359635.1. Lineage (GTDB taxonomy): Bacteria > Pseudomonadota > Gammaproteobacteria > Burkholderiales > Burkholderiaceae_D > Undibacterium. The sequence goes on from JANYFV010000274.1 coordinate 11,015, forward strand.
AAGACATAACGGCTCATCGGTGCACGCTTGCTGCGCGGCTCAAAAAACGCGATTTGCGTCTCGCAGATTTTTTTTACATCCGCAACCATACGGTCGAGATCCATGTTGGGTACACGCCCGGTGACCACAAAATCATGCGCTACGCCGTGCGCCTCAAAGCTTGCTAAAGCGAAATTGCCCATCTCCACCGGATGATCGATCAGCTCATCGTAATTTGCCGCAATATAGCTACCGAAACCATAGCGCCTGGCTTTGAGTTCTGACAAAGACGTGGCGACACGCCAGCTCTTGCAAGCGGCATCAAGCGGACGCTGAATATCGACGACATGCATTGCCATTTCTTGCCCCAGCACTTGCAGATACACGCTGGTACCGTTGAAGAACCCATGGCTTTGATCCAGATGGGCGGTGCGCACAGATAAATCCCAAGCATACACTTCGTACTCTATCGTCAAGGCGCCAACACATGGCGCGGCTTGCCAACTTTGCTTATCGGTTTTATTGAGCGCGATTTTCTTACCAGAACTATGTGCATTGATGCGAATGATGTTGCGGGCAAATTCACGTACCATGTAGCTGCCCGGTATCCAAGCGGGCAATGCAAGTCGCTGCCCTTCTGCATCTGGCCTAGCAATATGCACTGTCACTAAAAACAGATGCCCAGCCAGATCTTTAGGAATAATCGTGTAATGCACTGGTGTCGCTTTTGAATTCATAAGCTGTGGCTCAACTTTACTTTTGAAGGCATTATTCATACTGTGATTTCCTTCGGAGTGTTTAAGCGCGCACGTTGGCGGCGATGAAGGTAAGCGCTAATGCCGTGACGACGATGCAGGTTAAGCGATAACGTAACACCAAAAACCACTCCGGCATTGCATAGCGTAAGTAGAGGCGTTTATCGACTTGATAGGCAACCACAAAACCAAGAATTTGCACAAAAAAACCAACGCCCACATTAATCAACGAACACCAGGCAAGAATTGTCGGCGTCACGCCCCACAACAAAGACTGCCTGATTTCACCAGCAGGACGGTCTTGTAACATCAGCGCCACACCCCAGTGCAAGCCACCTAAAAATGACAGAATAGCGATGCCATATAAGAGCTGCCCTTTGATGAAATAACCCAGCCAACCAGGTTCAACCACCCAACATACCAGCGTGATTAAAATAAAGGGAATCAAACCAGAAAAACCGAGTTTGTTGGCAAGTTGCTGATCAAGAGTGTTCATATTCTTAGGCAAACGACGATGACTAGCGGCCATGTCGAAATAATTTCAAAGACAGTATTTTAGAAGGAAATAGACGAATTAGATAGTTGTACTAAACGTGTTGGTGGCAATTGCCATCACCATCCTGCTTGAAAAATTCTCGAAAATTTATAGTCGTCATCAGCAGCTCACAAACTATGTTGCATGATCGTCATTTAAAATAACAAGCAGATCTTGTGGAAGGTCAATGTCTTTTAAAATCCCCGCATCATTTACGGCAACTTCAATAACGGGAAAAATTTTAAGCAGACTACGTGCGCCCTGATCACCCGTTAAGGCAAGTAATTGAGGTAAATATTGCCTTGCAAACCCCACCGGATTACCACGCGCGCCCTTAAAAGTGGGTACTGCGATTCCCGCACCGTCGTTCAAGGCTTGCACAATTGCGGCTATGCTGTCTGGCTTTACAAAAGGCATATCCGCCAATGCGATTACCCAACCAGCACAATTGTCTGGCGCATGCCGCAAAGCATGCACTAAAGTACTCGCCAAACCATCTTGCGCATTGTGACAAATGCTAATTTCACATCCCGCCAATTCCAGCAGCGGCACAAGTGAATTGCCACTAGCTGAAATGACAGCCAGAGTGCCGGGTAAGACTGACAACATGTTTTTTGCACTGCTGCCAGCTACCGTCATACCCGAAGGAAGGAGCTGCAATAATTTATTAATATTGCCGCTAGCATCAAAACGCTTGCCCTTACCGGCTGCAAGTAATATCCCTTGCCATGGCAGCGTGTTCATCTACGTAAAAAACTACGCGCTACTTAATCGAAGCCCACTTCGTTTCCAACGCTTTAACATCCACAGCACCTGGCAAGCGTGAACCGTCGGTAAAGAAGATGGTAGGCGTACCTGTGACATGCATTTTTTGCCCCAACGTAGATATTTTATCGTTTGGATTAGCACAATTCGCTGCAGCGGCAGGTGCTGCTTTCCCATTGATCATCCACTCATCCCAGGCCTTATTTCTATCCGGTGAACACCAAATATTTTTGGATTTTACAGCAGAGTCTTCCGCCAAAATATTGTACATAAAAGTATAGACAGTGATGTTATCCATGCCTTGCAGAGTCTTGCGGAAACGTTTGCAATAACCACAATTCGGATCTTCAAAAATCGCAATGACGCGCTTGCCATCGCCCTTCACCATCTTCAAGGCAGAATCAAAAGGCAAATCTGCAAATTTGATTTTACTCAGGTCATCGACACGCGCCTTGGTGTAATTAGTTTGATTTTGTGCATCGATCACATTGCCGACAAAGATATATTGCGCTTTTTCATCTGTGTACAAAATTTCACTACCGATACGCACTTCAAACAACCCGGCGTAAGGTGTCTTGGTGACAGAATCCACTTTCACGCCTTCACCCAACCTTGGCTCGATCAATTTCTTAAGTGCTGCTTCCTGCGGAGTTTGCGCCGAAGCAAGCATGCTTAACATCGACAACATCATTACCAAAATGCTCTTCAATTTCATTTTATTTCCTATATAAATGTATATTTCATTTGCCCATTGCATGCGCAATGAGTTTTCGTTTTAAGACAGGCAGACGATTGAGTAAGTTCAATCCAAAATTTCTTGCCATCCGCACTGGTTCCAAATCACTGGAAAACAGTCGCGCCAATCCATCGGTGGTTAGCTGCATCATCGCCACTTCTTCCCGTCGTGCGCGTTGATATCGATTTAGTACGCGTTGATCTCCACAATCTCGATGTGCTTCCCGGCCGTTAACTTCAGTCAGCAAGCAAGTCACATCAGCAAACCCCAGATTCATGCCATGCCCCGCCAATGGATGCACCACATGCGCAGCATCACCGATCAAGGCAACACGCGGCGCAATATTGGTATGCGGACGCAGCAACTGCAATGGAAACGCCTTGATTTCTTCTGGTTGCAAAGGCGTCAACGCACCTAAGGCATCCGCACAATATGGTGCAAGTCTATCAGCCAAAACGGATAAAGGTTGCTGCATCAATTCTTGCGCTAAGGCATCCGGTGCAGACCAGACCAAAGACACGCGCTGTCCGGGTAAAGGCAGCAAAGCAATAATTCCTAAATCTTCAACAAACCATTGATGCGCGATACCCCGGTGCGGCTTTTCGCAAGCAAAATTAGTCACAACGCCGCGCTGCCCATATGAGCGATAATCAATACCAATATCGCATTGGCCACGCACCCAAGATTGCGCGCCATCAGCACCAATCACCAAGGCAGCAGACAAAATATCGCCGTTTGCCAGTGTAATTAAAGCCTGTTGATCATTCACCTGCAACGATCTTGCCTCGCCAGTGACATGCTGCACATTGCGCGCAAACTTCAAGGCAGTATCCAACGCATGATTTAAATTTTTATCTTCAACGATCCACGCCAGCTCTTCAATATGCGCACCATACGCATCAAAATCCAGAGTGCCACCGCTCTGAGTGGCAGCATCAACGATATGCATCGCATCCACCTCGGCCACCCGCGCAAGATCGAGCGCATCCCACACCTTGAGTGAGCTAAGTAAATCATGCGCCACATGATTCAATGCAAAAACCCGCACATCCCAATGCTCGTTAGCCGACATAGCAGCGGGTACAGCTACACTTAAGATGCAAACCCGCAAACCCGCCTGAGAAAACCCCAAGGCAGCCGCCTTACCAACCGCGCCATTACCAACAATGCAAACATCGCTGTGAACCATCTGTGTAGTCATCAAATTAACATCGGAAAATTAGGTAGGCTCCATTATACGGCAGCGCCAAGAACCAGAGATTAGACCTGCACAACCACGAAACTGGACGTTTCCGGCACTAAAAATGACAAAACATTTGCAATTCACCGGATGTATCGCTATAATCTTTCGTCTTGGCCTGGTAGCTCAGTCGGTAGAGCAGAGGATTGAAAATCCTTGTGTCGGTGGTTCGATTCCGCCCCGGGCCACCAAGAAATATGCAATAAAATCAAATGGTTACACGCTTCTGCTTGTGGCCACTTTTCCGTCAATTACTCTTGGTAGGCGCTTGGTAGGAATACAAAAACTTTTTTACTTTTATATCAAGAATTTCAAATTGTGTCGTCTAAATATTTTAGGTTAATTTTGAGTTGTCTAACGGACGAAGAATTTTGATTTACCCATTTCATATTGCCAACCAATGCCTGTCAAAAAATAAGTAC
>JANYFV010000301.1 GCA_025359635.1 Undibacterium sp.
GCGTGTTTGGCACACGGATACATGGGCAGTTCTACATGACATCATCGATCCTGTTTCTGGAAGCGGTTGCAATGCGATGGCATTCACGCCTGATGGCAAGTCCTTCATTCGTGTTTTGGATAGATCGCCTCAGGTAGGCGGAGATACCTTGGTTATTTACGATACCAGTACCTGGTTGCCAATATGGGGGATGCGCACTGTGCCATTTTATACCTACACTGTAGCAATCAGCCCTGATGCGCAATTTATCGCAGTAGGTGGGGAAGTTAGAAATCCGCGCGTGTGGCCATTCAAGACACCTGTACCGACGTTCGGCAATCCCCCTTTGGCGAATACTACACTGATCGCCATCGTCGATCTAAACAAACGAAGCATCATTCGAACCATGAAAGATGTCGGCGTCATTAATGAATTTGCTCGTCTTGCATGGAGTCCTGATGGACGGCAAATTACCAATGCCGGTGGTGAAGGCTTGCAAATATTCGATGCCCAATCAGGTCAAATATTGGTGAACGTCGCAGCTACGACCGGAACTGCGGCAACCTCATTGCGCTATAGTCCCAATGGAAAATATTTGTTCGAAGGGGTCGAGCATGACAAAAAAGGTGGCTGGGGAAAAATCTGGGATGGGCAGCATCGAAAGCTGTTGCAAGAGATTAAAGAAAACGTCAGCAGTATTGCGGTGTCAAAAGATGGGCGTTATCTGGCGACCGGTGTCGATGACAAGACCATTATCTGGCAACTGAAGTAGCAAGCGTAGCGTGCGCCACGCGCACCGCTCAAACCAATACGTGTTAATCAATAGCCGCTTTTAAAGTGCGTTGTCAGGCCTTACATTTGACATTGCACAAGCACCGGGTTGGCAAGAAGCACGGGGGCAGTTCTCATATTCCAACATCAATCTCTCCCTGTGCGGTAATTGAGAGACGGGTTCTCGCCTCTCAAATTTTAATGCGATGCTGACACCCTTTGATTCAGCGTCGTTGCACTCGTCTTGCCGTACTGAAGTACCGTCTTCGGCGGCACGCCTAGCTGGAACAATTTTGCGTAAGTCCTAGTAATATCAAAATGGTCGCATGACAAAACTGGGCGCAGTTTTTTCGTAGTGGAAGCGCTAATAATAACGACAGTAAAAAAATCACCCGCATCAGCCCTCGTACCTTCGGCACACCTATTTCAGATGGATGGCGAATACGATGAAATCGAATATCTCCTTTCACCCAGTAGACATCAGCCTCTTCAGTCCGTAAGCTATAGTGCAAATAGCGATTACGCTCGCACACTTGATCAAGAATTTTGATCCTGCGCAAAGGAGGAAGTGGTTTAATGCTGGTTTACACAGAAATTTAATACTGTGTAAATGTTTGGTATGTAATTCCAATATTCGATGTACAAGCCACTTTTACAATTTTTAATAAAAGTTTTTAGGGAGCACGTATGTTTTTATCCAGCAGATCTGTCGCCCGAAAACAAAGTTGGGTGTTTCCCTTAACAAGCACAGGTATTCACAATGGCTGAAAATGTTGATGATTCCTTCTATGCACGCGCTGACGCGCACATCAATCTCTCAAATGAGCAATTGAGAGATATCGGAATCGGAAAAGTAAGCGCCTCAATGATGTACAGCGTGGCCAGATTTAACGCTTGGGTAAGCGCATGCGGCTTTGAGTCGGCAAATGACATGAGTGCAGCACGAAATGAAACAATTGATTATTTCGTCAAACAGTACAGCGAGATGCTCAAAGACAATCTTGATGATTACGTCGCCAACTTTGAGAAGTACATGGGATCGAAGCCGTGATTGCCATGCAACACAAAAACAATGCGCTAGTCCTGCAAGTTTATACGCCCAACCTCGTTCCCTACGGTCGCTGGACGCTGCGCGATAAAGCCGCGCAGCGCCGGTCAGCTCTACGTTGAGGCTGTATAAAAAGCCCAAAAACGTGTAAACGGATTCCCACCGTAAACGTTAAATCTCCATGTGTAAAATTTGGAGAGCAACATGGCGCGTTACAAAATAATCGACCGCAATCCCAAGTTCATTCCAGTCGTGCTCGATGCGCAACTCATGCCCGGCAGCTTCGAATATGCACTCGACTACCTGAT
>JANYFV010000305.1 GCA_025359635.1 Undibacterium sp.
CACCTAAAATGACAACAGCAGGCGATGTGCCTGCTGTTGTCATTTTTAACGTTAGGAAAAAATCGCTATGTTAACTATCTTTGCTTGCGCAAATTGCGATATCGCTCCGCACGATTAACGATGGATGAAATCAATTTTTCAGGATCAATAGGTTTGGTCAAAAAATCATCCGCACCGGTTTCTATCGCGGTCATCTGCGTATCCATCTCGGTTACCGATGAAAGAAAAACGATGGGAACATTCAGATAACGGTCGTTTTGCCGGATGATTTTTGCCATTTCTATGCCGTTGCATTCTGGCATATTCAGATCAGTGAGTATCAGTTCAGGTTTGAATTTTTTCAAGGCATCTAAAATCCCCAACGGACTCGTAATCATATGCACGTGCATACCTGCGCTACCTAGCACGGCTTCATAATACGAGGCCAGCATTTCATCATCATCGACGACCAATATACGATAGCCAAGCACTTCTCCTTTTGAGATTTTCTCAATAAGTCTGGCGCTCAAGGCTTCAAGATCAAGTGGTTTAATAAAGTATCCTTCAGCACCCTCTCTTACCGCTTCAAGACGCGGAGCAAAACTATCTACTTTAGAAACATAAATAACCGGAAAAGTTGTAACAACCCGATGCGCAAACACTTGTTTAGCACGCTGACCTTTTTCTGAATCAATATCAAGAACAACAGCATGTGGAGCACGCACTAAAATGGCCGCGCGAAATTCTTCCAAATCACTAAAACTGACGACCTCATGATTATGTCGCGTCAACGAAATACCGAGTTGTCGTGCCTCACCATCATCAGAACAAAAAACGTAAACCAGATTGCTATATGCGCTGTGATGAGAGCTTTCATCGATTTCACTTTCCGCGCCATCATTTGGGATTTCATTACTCATTATGATCTTCTCTAAATTTGTATTTATTCTTACGATATGTGTCTGCCAAAATCGCTATAAGCTAGCGACTTCACCCCATAATTGACGCATCGTAAATCGAATTGGCACTTGATCACGATGTAGAACTTCTCGAATCGACTGTAAGGATTTTTGCGTATCCCGTTTAATCGGCATCGATAATGGTGCACCGCGAGGACCGATCAATGAATGGACGTAAGGTGTAGTCGTAGTTGCACCTTTGCTGGTGACGACGCCAACTTCACCATTTACAAGTTTCACAAAACTACCGATAGGATAAGTACCCAACTCGCGAATGAAGATCATAACTAGCATCGGATCAATCGTGGTCTTTCCTGAAATTAAGATGTCACGCAAAGCTGCATTTGGCAGCAAGGATTTACGATAACTACGTGTACAAACTCGCGCGCAATAACGATCAGCGATAGAAATAATTTTCGCATTTTGCGGAATATCTGCGCCTTTTTTATGTGCGGGATATCCACTACCATCCTCGTTTTCATGATGCGCCAAAATCCAGGATAACCAATCCTCATCTTCAATGCCGGCACTACGCAATTGGCTCACCGTATTTTCAGGATGTAAGGAAATAGATTCTTGCTCTTCGGCAGTCAGTGCATCGCTTTTATCTTGCAAGCGCTCTTGCTGACGAAGCATACTTAAATTCATAGTCAATGCGGCCGCGCCTAACATGACTACTTCATCAGGTGATTTTTTGAGTGCTCTGGCGATTAACAGCGAAACGACTGCGGTATCAACGCAATGGCGCGACGAATAAGTTTCGTCCTGACTCAATAAAATACAACCGAGCGCAACATCAGAATCCATATAGGTCGCGGTAGCAACCAGCTTTGCTAAGGCCAATATCTTATTGCGTGCATCAGGCTCGCTAGCAATGTTATACGATAAGGTTTTCAATTCAACCCTTGCCGTATTAATCATCCTGACGACAGAAGGAATCTCGCTTTGTTTCGACATGTGTTTCTTGTCGCGGGCAGCGTCAACGTCTTCGATGTCAGCAAATAAGCCGCGCTCGATTAATGTTGAAACCTGATTGGCATTATCAATCACGAAGCCTCGACGCAATAACAAGCCGCCATCACTGCCGAAAACATCCCATTGCAATGCCTGCCCTATCACAATGTCAGAAATTGAAATTCGTCTTGTCATTCATCGCCTCGATCAATAATGCTGCATTGCACCCAACAAGAATTTAGTATGACGGCAAAAAATTACGCAATTACGCAATTACGTATTTGTGATCGTATCAGATAATTTATCAACTCCAAGCAAATGTCGATGTCATGTTGTTTTTCACAAAACAAAGGGCTGAAGGCGCCGTCATGTCCATGTCAGTTTAGATCGTAATGCGCCATCCAAGTCGATTAAACATCCACATCAAAAACCAAAACAGACCTGTGAAAGCAGCCGCAAAAGCAAACGAGGAAAAAGTCTCGCCGAAATACGGCACCAGAGGCATCGCAAAAAATTGCTGATACAAAGGTGTACCCCATCCTGTTGCGGCCAATGCGCAAGTTGCCACCCATGACCCGGCATAAGCAGCAATTGCATTCACACCGAAACTACGTCCTAGCGCTGGCCAACCACGTAGATCAATTAATCGGTGCGCTAAGCTCATGCACAGAAAAGCAAAACCACCAGTCCACAATACAAAAGTCGGTGTCCACAATTGCTTATTCAAAGGCAGATAACCCGAGCCTAAA
>JANYFV010000351.1 GCA_025359635.1 Undibacterium sp.
AAACACAAGTCAATCGTTGTAGCGTCCAACGCATAAACCGTATTGTTCAATTCCACACCAAGCTCATCATGTTGATACAGTTTGCGTGCACGACGAATCAACAACGCAGCAAGATCAGCCCAAATACGCCAGTCCCGATTCTCGTTGGCGTCTGCCAAAGTGGAACGACGTACCAAGTGGCGCAACCCCATTGCCTACAACTTACTGCTGTTAGCGCCGAGCGTCACTTCAATGTCACGCAACGATTCGCGCCACGTCAGTTGCGCAAAGGCCATCACTCGAAATTGTTCGGCACAACTCATTCGACGGACGCCAGTATTACCAGCATAGCGATCAACAATCCGGGTAAAACTTGTCCAGGGAATGAATTCCATTACTTGGGCAAACAAAGTCTTGCCAACATTCATGTTTCATCTCCTCGGTTGAAAAACCTAGAAAATGACACAAAAATGCGATTTCCAATTTCAAATCGGCACCAAACAAAATCACGCTGGAACCCGCGTCGTTATGCGGATTCTTCAGCTTTTAAAGCAATTTAACCGGACACTAGTGTTGGTACATAATTAATTCTAAATCTCCAGATCATGAACTACCACCGCAGAGCCGTTTTTTTTCTGCGCTCCTAAGGCATATGCCAGCATCGCCAATAAGGTCAGACACCAGACGATCAAGGCACCGGAAGGTAAGTCGAAAATGGTGGATAAAACCAGGCCGGAGGCATATCCGCCAACCCCAATTACATAGGCCAATGGCAGGCGTCGTTTTTCGGTATAGTTGCGTACCGCAAGGCTAGGAACGATCAAGCTAGTAAATACCAGATACACGCCAACCAATTGCACTGAAGCGGTTACTGCAATGGCGAAAATCAGGTAAAACCCCAGGCGGCTCATACGGTCATTAAACCAGAATAACAAGGCCACAATTGCCACGGTACCAATTGCCGGAATCAGTAGTTGCTCGTACCGCACCCACAAAATTTGCCCGGCCAGCAGGTCTTGCAAATGCTCGCCGCCATGAGGATTATGTGCCACCAATAACAGCCCGGCCGTCGCCGCTAAAATAAACAAGACACCAATTTGCGCCTCTTGTACTTCTGGCCAGCGCTTCTCGGTCCAGGTCAGTAAAATAGCGCCAAGAATCGCGGCCGCGGCGGCTGCGGCCTGCACTGCCCAGCCTTGCGGATCGAAATCGCCAGAGCTGGCAATGATGACGCCTAAAGCGGCAATCTGCGCAATTGCCAGGTCGATAAAAACGATGCCGCGTTTTAATACTTGCGCACCCAAAGGGATGTGGGTGACGAGTACCAAAATGCCCGCTAACAGGGCAGGTAAGATGATCGTCAGGTCGATTGAATCCGTCATCATTTGGCGGCCTCCAGCAAGCGTTGTACAGTCAGGTCAAACAGACTGAATAAATCCTTGGCTTTATCGTCGCCACCGACAGTAAACGGCATGATGCTTGCCGGAATATGCGCATGCTCAGACAACCATTGCGAAGCGCGGCCATCCTGATACGCGGCCCGTATCACCAGCTTGGCGGGCTGGCGCTGCAACAGGGTTAACAATTCGTTGAGATGCGCAGCACTTGGCTCTACACCCGGTTTAGCTTCCAGCGTGCCGACCGCGCGCAGGCCTAGCCAATGCGAGAGATATTCCATGTTCTTGTGATGCTCGACTATCGCAACACCTTTCAATGGCGCTGCCTGCTGTTCCCATCGTGCCATTGCCGTAGTCCAGCGTGCAGAAAAATCTTTGTAGCGAGTTTGGTAGTAAGCCGCATTGGCCGGATCTATTTCACCCAGGCGTTTTACCAACGCATCGGCTACGTGGGCAATATTGTGCGGGTCTTGCTGGATATGTGGATTGCCGGCGGCATGCACATCGCCCTCACTGCGATCAAGTTTGCCAGGCACATCGAGGCGTGCCACAAACTGGCCTGCCTCAAAATGACCAAGCTGGCCTTCCGCGATTTTTCCATTGCCCGATTGCTGCAGCAGGATAGGTAGCCAGCCCACTTCCAGTTCCAGACCTGTGCAAACTAGCAAATCGGCGTTGCGGGTCTTGGCGATCAGGCTAGGGCGTGCTTCGATGCGATGCGGATCTTGCAAAGCGGTGGTGGCGCTTGCTACCTTGATTTTATCGCCACCCAGTTCGGTGACTAATGCTGCCCATTCCGGCTCGCAGGTGAGTACATTCAGTGCTGCCTGGGCTGGTAATGTCAGCAAGGCGATGGCTGAGATTAACAAAGTATTGCGAAATAATTTATGCATGTGAGTCTCCTAGAAAGTGTGAGCGCCATGGGCACCCAGACTCATGTTGTATTGCAAAAAAATCTGATTGTCTGTCGCACCTGGACGAGTATTATCGCGCGCGAATTGCAGACGGAAGCGACTGAATTCTGAGGGGGAATAATCCAGCATGATGCTGTTTCGCGTAGGACTAAATGGCAGCAGGGCAGAGAAGTCAGCGGTGCTGAAGCCTGCATTGCTGATCAGGCCGATAGCTGGTGTGCCGGAAGATAATTTGTCGTAACGAATGCCGGCACGCCACAGCGGCATAAATTGATACACGCTTTGCACATACCAGCCAGATTGCAAGGCTGCATAGTTGCCGCTGACACTGTTAGCCGACGCCGTATCATAAGCTAAGGTGCCGCTCTCATTGCGCCTGAAATATTCGCCCTGTAATTTGAAATTGCGCTGGGTGGAATTGCCGTCCGGTGACCATTTGAAAATCGCATCGGCGATCCAGATTTTTGATGTGCCAGTGAAGGCGTTGGTGACCGGCGCTCCAGTCGCGTTGGCATCTTCAAACGAGCGATTTTGTGCGCTGGTGTTG
>JANYFV010000367.1 GCA_025359635.1 Undibacterium sp.
CGCATGATTTTTATTGTCAACAAAAGCAGTGCCAAACACTCAAATTAAGTCGCCAGCATAATCAAAACATGCCATTAGAAAATATGAAAACGAATGATGTAGTTTTGCTCTCCGCGCTTCGCGTTCCATTTGAAATGGCAATAGAATCTGAACTGGGTCGCAAAATATTCTATCAACAGGCGCAACTGGCAGCTGAGCGTATCGTGAACGATGCCATCCGGATAATTGAACTTGAGGTGGCGCTGGCTGCCGCTTTATCCGGGCCATCTACACCGGAAACCACTGGGCAGTTAGTGGGCGCAGTCGTGGTTCATCAAGTGGACGTGCCGGCAGATCCTGTGCCTGAGGCAAATCAGTCATTCGGTAGCTTGAGCGATCAACAAATCCTTGATATCGCCCATTCTGGCAAACTGCTTATTCGCGACAGCGAAATCGCCCTACGTTTTGCCCGTGCAATTTTAGAAGCTGCGCGCATTGAGCGTTTAAGTGACGAGAAGATAGTTAAAATCGCACACGCCACCAAAACCCCGATACTTACTGGCAAAGGCGCTTTGCGTTTTTCAAGAATATTGCTCGCTGAAGTGAATCAATTGAAGGCGGCCTGAATTTTCAAAATTCAGGCATCGTTAAATTAAAACGATTTCACCTGCGACAGATCAGGCCTCGCCACAAACTCTACAAATGCATCGCGCAGTCGCGCACTTTCGGCAATTGCAATTTTCCACTGCCGGATACGGGCATCGTGGTTGAGTCCGTAATAAGCAAAATCCTGACGATCCGGCAGCTTGCCACGCGGCAGACCTTTCACGAAGTTGTTTGATGGCGAAATCATGATGACGTTGTCTAGCCAATGGCTATCATGGCCAATATTGGCGCGACGCCAAGCCAAAGATTTGTCTAGCCAGCCCGGTACGATCTGATCGGTAAAATGCGGATACAGCACCAGACCACCAGACTCCACAGTGCTGATGCGCGAGTAGGGTAAAGCCAGGTGGTAATCAATGATGCCGCCATCCCAGTAGGTGCCGCCTGGCGCATGCGGAATATGCCGTACCGGTTCCATGATCAGCGGCAGTGTGCCAGAAGCGAGCAATGCCGGCACGAGATTATCTTGAGTCAGCGCACAAAAATGCGTTTCGAAGCTATCGAACTTATTTTTTAGCCACGGCGCAGAGTCGCGCGCATCACCGATTACCACTCTCTCCATATGTTTCGCCAGCCGGCTGCGTCCCGCGAGGTTAGCGAAACTTGCAGCCAGAAACCCTGCCTTGGTATGCAGGCCATTTTTGGGCTGATGCAATAGGCCACGCCCGCGTACCGCGATCATTTGCAAACGATGGCTGGGATGCTCGACAATTTCTCTTTCATGCCCGCTGATAAAACTGTGTAATAAATGGCGGATTTTTTCCGTGACTTGGTGCGCACTGAGTTTATTTGAATAGCGCTGTTCACAATAAAGTTCTGCGAGTTTTTCAAAGCCAGCAACCGGGTTGGCGTGGCAAGCCGCCGCCATCCGCCAGGAGCCTATTGATGCACCAATTAAACTGCGCTCACGCGTTGCGCTGGGTAACCAGTCACCAAACAACCATTGATCCAGCGCCTGCAAAATTAAGCCTTTGGGGCCGCCAGCCGCCGCCGGAATGACTGCAATATCTTTAGCCTGCAAACCAAATTCGCGGACATGCGCGAGAGCGGTTTTGCCAGCATGAATTTGTATCGCCGAATTCATTTTGGCGCAACGCCATTCGCATTGGTGTGTAAGCGCAGCATCGCCTCGTTGAAATTTCCCTCCACCATCAGCGCGATGATATCCAGGCTGTAGGCGATGGCTTCATCGATCAGGGGTTGCTCTTCCTTGCGCGGCCGGTGCAAGACAAAATCAGCCACGCCCTGATTCAGGTTCAGGCTGCGCGGATGGCCTATGCCTATGCGCAGGCGCCAGTAGTCCTGCGTACCGAGTGCTGCCGTGATGTCTTTCAGGCCGTTATGGCCGCCGGACGAGCCGCCTTTTTTTAGCTTGGCGACGCCAGGCAATAGATCGAGTTCATCATGCACAACGAGGATTTGATCCGGCGTGATCTTGTAAAAACGGCAAAGCGCACCGACCGACTGGCCGGAGCGGTTCATGAAAGTTTGCGGTTGCAGTAGCCAGACATCTTCCGCCGCGATTTTTATTTTGGCGATTAGGGCGTTGAAATTTTTATCGCGTTGCAGGCCGTTTTTTGCGAGCTGATCGACCAACCAGAAGCCGGCGTTGTGGCGGGTTTGTTCGTATTCTGGGCCTGGATTGCCTAGACCTACTATTAATCGGATGGACATGGATGTATAACTTTGTTTAATCTATCGTGATAATTTTGAGTGTTTCTCAACACCTAAAAGCAAAAACTTTTCTCGCCGCAGAGGCGCAGAGAGCGCAGAGAAAAACCGGGAATTACTCTGCGTCCTTTGCGCCTCTGCGGCAAAATTTTTCATTCTGAATCACTACCGCTATTATTCGTGAGTAGGCAGGATCGTAGGGTGGGTTAGGCGTAGCCGTAACCCACCGCTCACCATTTGATCCACTCAATAAGCAATTACTTCCTATGCTTCAACAAAGGCGCCAAATATTTCCCCGTCACGCTTTCCGGATTCGCTGCGACGTCTTCTGGCGTACCGCTCGCCAAAATCAAGCCACCACCTGCGCCGCCTTCTGGACCTAAATCCACGATCCAGTCAGCTGTTTTAATCACATCCAGATTATGCTCGATGATGACCACTGTGTTGCCCTGATCGCGCAATCTGTGGATGACTTTTAATAGCAGATCGATGTCATGGAAATGCAGACCCGTAGTTGGTTCATCCAGAATATACAGCGTGCGGCCGGTGTCGCGCTTGGAGAGTTCTAGCGAGAGTTTAACCCTTTGCGCTTCGCCGCCCGACAGCGTAGTGGCGCTTTGGCCGAGACGGATGTAGCCGAGTCCAACATCGAGCAGCGTATGCAACTTGCGTGCGATCAGCGGTACTGGTTTGAAGAATTCATAGGCGTCTTCTACTGTCATGCCCAGTACTTCGGTGATGTTCTTGCCCTTGTACTGTACTTCCAGGGTTTCGCGGTTGTAGCGCTTGCCGTGACAGGTGTCGCAGGGTACGTACACGTCCGGCAGGAAGTGCATCTCTACCTTGATGACGCCATCGCCCTGGCAGGCTTCGCAGCGTCCGCCTTTGACATTGAACGAGAAACGCCCGGCGCTGTAGCCACGTTCCTTGGCGACCGGTACCGTCGAAAATAAATCGCGGATCGGCGTGAACAAGCCAGTGTATGTCGCTGGATTCGAGCGCGGGGTGCGGCCTATCGGTGCCTGATCTACCGCGATGACTTTGTCGAAATGTTCCAGTCCGCTGATGCTTTCAAACGCCGCAGGTTCGGCTTGTGATCCGTACAGATGGCGCGAGGCCGCCAAATATAAAGTGTCATTCACTAGCGTGGATTTACCCGAGCCGGAGACGCCTGTGATGCAAGTGAGCAAACCTACCGGCAGCTTCATCGTCACTTTTTTCAGGTTGTTGCCGCTGGCGCCGCTGATGACGAATTGTTTCTCTTGATTGAAAGGGGTGCGCTTCTTCGGCACTGCGATGCACAATTCACCGGACAGGTATTTTGCGGTTAAAGAGCGCTCGCTTTTCATGATGTCGTCTATCGTGCCTTGCGCGATGACTTCACCGCCATGCACGCCGGCACCGATGCCCATGTCCACTACAAAATCGGCGCAGCGTATTGCATCCTCATCGTGCTCTACCACCAAGACGCTGTTGCCGATGTCGCGCAGATGGCGCAGGGTTTCGATCAGCCTGTCGTTGTCGCGCTGATGCAGACCTATCGACGGTTCATCGAGTACATACATGACACCGGTCAGGCCCGAGCCGATTTGCGAGGCCAGACGGATACGTTGTGCTTCGCCGCCTGAGAGCGTATCGGCGCTGCGGTCCAGCGATAAATAATCGAGACCGACATTATTTAAAAACGTCAGGCGCGAGCTGATTTCTTTGATGATGCGGTCCGCGATATCACGCTTGGCACCGATCAATTTTAATTGCTCAAAAAAACTTAAGGTTTGCCGAAGTGGCAGGGCGCTGATTTCATAAATCGGCTTCTCTTGCACACCGGAACCGACCTTGACGTAGCGCGCTTCTATGCGCAGGCGCGCACCATGGCAGGACGGACATTGCTTCTCGTTGATGAACTTGGCCAGTTCTTCTTTAACCGCCATCGAATCGGTTTCGCGATAGCGTCTTTGCAGATTCACGATCACGCCTTCAAAGGTGTGTTCCTTGATGACGGTGCGGCCTTTTTCATTGATGTAGGTGAACGGGATCTGTTGCTTGCCCGAGCCGTACAAGATGACTTTTTGCGCGTCTTCCGTTAGCTGCTCAAACGGCGTGTCGATATCAAACTCATAGAAGGCCGCTAGGTTGGACAGCATCTGGAAATAGAATTGATTGCGTCGGTCCCAGCCTTTGACTGCGCCGCTTGCCAGAGATAAATTCGGGAAGGCGACGATGCGTTTAGGGTCAAAAAATTCTATGTGACCTAGGCCATCGCATTCGGGGCAGGCCCCCATGGGGTTGTTGAACGAGAACAGGCGAGGCTCCAGCTCTTGCAAGCTGTAACCGCAAGTCGGGCAGGCAAATTTATTCGAAAACAGTTGCTCATGGCCGCTGTCCATATCGACGATTAGTGCGCGGCCATTAGCGATGCGCAATGAAGTCTCAAACGATTCCGCCAGTCGCTGTTTGATTTCTTCTTTGACTTTGACGCGGTCGATCACTACGTCAATTGTGTGCTTCTCGGTTTTCTTGAGTTTCGGCAGATCATCGACTTCGACAATTTTGGCGGCATGGGTACCGCTCTGGACGCGAAAACGCACAAAACCCTGCGCCTGCATTTGCTCAAACAGATCAACGTGCTCACCCTTGCGGTTGCTGACCACCGGTGCCAGTATCATCAACTTGGTATCTTCTGGCATAGCCAATACGGTATCGACCATTTGTGAGACTGATTGCGCCGCTAATGGATTATCGGGATGATCCGGGCAATATGGCGTACCGACGCGTGCGTAGAGCAGACGCAAGTAATCATGAATCTCGGTGACAGTGCCGACAGTTGAACGCGGATTGTGCGAGGTGGCCTTTTGCTCGATAGAGATGGCTGGTGACAGGCCTTCGATCAGATCAACATCGGGCTTTTCCATCAATTGCAAAAACTGGCGCGCGTAAGCCGACAGCGATTCGACATAACGGCGCTGGCCTTCCGCATACAGCGTATCGAACGCCAGCGAAGATTTACCCGAACCGGAGAGACCAGTTATGACCACTAGTTTATTGCGCGGCAAATCAAGATTAATGTTTTTGAGATTATGCGTGCGCGCACCGCGAATGCGGATTTCGTCTTTTTTCACCAGAGGCAAATCGTGTTTGCCGAAGTCTATTTCAGCTGGTTTAGCCTTTTTAGATGATTTGGCTTTGGTTTGTGTCATTTGAATATTTCCGCAAGGTAGTGCCAGGTTATTTCGTCAAGCGCCCGGAATTCATGTTCTGGGCAAACAGCCTGCTACTATAACGGGTTTTTGAAATTCAGCGCAGGGAGCTTTCAGCTTTGTTTGTCGCTGGAGTTTTATTTTATATTTTTGGCAATTTTTTGGCGATATGGAGGTGCAGTGCGAGCCTCTTCTAGCTTATAATCGCTGGCAAAATACTTGAACTTTGTGCCGAACGAATGCTGTCGACCACAAGTTCAGGTCTATTTATCTATCGAACAACAGAATTTTAGGAGAAACACATGGCATCACTGAATAAAGTCCAGATTATCGGCAATCTCGGGCGTGATCCGGAAACCCGCTACATGCCTAGCGGCGATGCGATGACCAGCATTACAGTGGCAACCACTGAAAGCTGGAAAGACAAGACAAGCGGCGAGAAAAAAGAAGCCACAGAATGGCATCGTATTACTTTCTTCGGTAAATTGGCTGAGATCGCTGGCCAATACCTGAAAAAAGGTTCGCAAGTGTATGTAGAGGGCAGCTTGCGTACACGCAAGTACACGGATAAAGATGGGGTAGAAAAATACGCAACTGATATCAAGGCAGACACCATGCAAATGCTAGGCAGCCGTCAAGGCATGGGCGGCGGCGCACCGATGGATGATGAATCCTACGGCGGCGGAGCACCATCAGCACCACGTCAAAGCGCCGCACCAGCGCCAAGACAGGCGCCAGCCTCACGTCCGGCGCCGAATTTTTCTGATATGGATGACGATATTCCGTTTTAAAAGCCACTTGATATGGCAGCCTAGTACAAAACGTCCTCTAAATTCTTGATTTACAGGGCGTTTTCATTTCTGTTTATTTTTTTGATGGATAACTTGCCCTTGAAACATTGTTTTTGTCGCCAGGAATTTGATTAATGATGCAGAAATTTTTAATACTCATTGGCGCTTTGTTTTTAAGTGCCAATTTGTCCGCTCAGAATCTTTCAATTTATTGTGAGGACGTTAGGCCTGCGCAATATATCGGTGTTGACGGGAAACTTGCGGGGTTTGCTGTGGAGATCGTGCAAGAAATTCAAAAACGAGTCGGCAATAAAGATCTCATTCAGATGGTGCCATGGGCACGTGGCATTGAAAAACTTAAACACGAACCTAATAGTTTATTGTTTTCTATGGCCCGCACAGCGGAACGTGATTCACAATACCAATGGATCGGGCCCATATCTGAGACGACCTATGGCTTGTATGTGAAGGCTAATTCACCAATTAAGATAAATAATCTCGACGATGCGAAACACGCTGGTGTGATTGGTATTTACAGGGGCGATGTGCGTGATCAAATTCTGACTCAATTGGGGTTTACGAATTTGGATAGGGCAAATTCCAATATTTTCAGTTTTAGAAAATTGATGCTTGGAAGAGTCGCCATGTACGCAGATGCACCAATTGCTGTGAAAAGCCTGGTGGAAAGCGAAGGATATAAACCGACGGATGTAAAACTCGCCTATACTTTTTTTAGAACGCAACTTTATATCGCGACCTCCAAAAAAACTAATCCAGCCATTGTGGAGCAATGGAATAAGGCACTGGAGAAAATGAAGAAAGAGTCAGTGTTTGTGAATATTTATAAGAATAATTATCCCGATATCGATCCACCTGGCCCGACGATCAACAAATTTGAGTGACGAGTATTTTCTTCGACTTGGGTCGATTGCGAGTTTTTTGGAATAATATAGACCATGCGAACTTCTATCAATATTTGATCGGTGAAAAAGCTTTTTTTTCTACTTGTAAGCACCTTTTTATGTAGCGCAAATTTGTTTGCGCAGGGCTTGTCTCTTTATTGTGAAGACGATACGCCGCTTCAGTTTGTCGGAGCGGATGGAAAGCTCACTGGTTTCACGATAGAGATCGTGCATGAAATTCAAAAGCGCCTGGGAAATACAGACGAAATTCATATGGTGCCCTGGGCTCGCGGTCTGGGTTTTCTTAATGCTGGGTCAAACAGCATGCTTTTTACAATGGCGCGCACATCGGAGCGTGATCAACTGTACCAATGGATAGGGCCGATCTCCGAGACAACTTATGGTTTCTACGTGAAGGCGGATTCTATCGTGAAGGTTACCAGCCTTGAAGATGCGAAGCGAGTCGGATTAATCGGTGTCTATCGTGATGATGTGCGAGATCAATTTTTGACTAAACAGGGATTTACCAATTTGGATCGCGCCAACTCAAATCTGTCCAGTTTCAAAAAACTCATGCTTGGACGCAATGTCATGTATGCCGATTCTCTGATGGGGGTTAAAAGTCTTGCAGAAAACGCTGGGTACAAACTTGCTGACGTACGAGTCGCCTACAATTTCATGAAAATTCAGTTGTATATTGCCGCTTCCAAGGATACTGATCCGGCAATTGTTGCGCAGTGGAATCGCGCCTTGGATGATATGAAGAAAGAATCAGTTTTTTTAAAAATACATAAAAAATATTTTCCAGATTTAGCACCGCCCGGTCCTGCAATAACCAAGTTTTAATTTGCCCTCAATTTATCATCGCACCCCAGATTGAATCACCGAAGCCAGCAATTTTCCGTAATACACAATCTTGTCTGGCGTGACGTAAGCGTAGCCCACTAACAGGCCGCGTCTTACCGGTGGTGCCAGGTAATAAGTCGATAGCGCCTTCACTGCCATGCCCGATTCTGCGGCGAGTTTTTCTAGCGCTACGTCGTCTACATGCTCAGGTAATTCAACCACTAAATGCAGGCCGGATTCTTCGCTGGAGATGGTGACACGTTGGTTTAACTGGGCGCCGAATTGTGCCACCAGTGTTTTGCGTAGTAATTCACGCCGTGCGCCGTAAATCTGGCGAATTTTTCTGATGTGGGTCGTGAAGTGCCCCATAGAGATAAAATCTGCCAGCGCAGCTTGTACCATCAGTTGGCCGGGGCGTTGCAAATCGTACAGGGCGATCTTGAATGATTCTGCCAAGGCGGGCGGCACCACCATGTAACCTACCTTAATGCCGGGATACAACACCTTGGAAAACGTGCCCATATACACTACGCGGTTATCCGTATCCAGACCTTGCAGTGCTGCCAGTGGCCGGCCGGTGTAGCGAAATTCGCTGTCGTAATCGTCTTCTAAAATCCAGGCATTCTTGTGTACTGCCACGTCGAGTAATTCACGGCGGCGTGCCAGGCTCATCACTGCACCGGTCGGATATTGGTGTGATGGTGTGACATAAATTAATCTTGGAGTCGTCACCAGATCAGCCGGCTCCAGAGCCATGCCGTCGGCATCGACGGTGATTGGGTGCAGAACAAGATCGCAGGCTTCGAACACGCGTCGGGCGCCCCAATAACATGGATCTTCGACCCAGGCGGTATCGCCCACGTCGGCCAGCAATTGGGCGCACAGGTCGAGTGACTGTTGTGTGCCAGAGGTGATCATGATTTGTTCGACTGAGACCTTGACCGAGCGTGACACCCGTAAATATTCAGCGATGGCTTGGCGTAATGGCAGATGGCCGCCAGAGTCGCCATAGTCGAGTAGTTCGGCGCGTGCCTCGCGCCATACGCGGTTTTGCAGCCTTTGCCATACCTTAAAGGGGAAGCTGCTGAAATCGGCATCGCCAGGGGCAAAAGGCTGGATTTCAAAGCGCGGACCGGCGGCAAATTCAGTAATTTGCATACCTCTTTTGGATAGAGGTGCGCTGGTTATTGCCGCAAAATTTCCGGTCACTTGCGTTGTTTTTGTTCCGATCGGCGTCAGGTATTGAATATCGGCGACATAAGTACCACTACCAAGTGTGCTTGTGACGTAACCTTCAGCAGCTAATTGCTCGAATGCGGCGATCACAGTGTTGCGCGCAATACACAAATCGCGCGCCAGCTCCCGGCTGGAAGGCAGCTTGTTACCTGCACCTAATTGGTGTTGGTGGATGGCGGCCTTGGCCGCTTCATATAGACGACGTTGCTGTGGCAAGCCGGGATGAAAATCGGTTTGCGCCAGCGTATGGGCGAGTAAATCAGAGGCGGGTGACATTTGAATATAAGTGGTTCTATCAAAATTAACTAAGTGGCACTCGCTATAATACCAAATTCAATTTATTCTGTATTTAGTTTTTAATTATTGAAGAAAAGAAAGCTTTCACTAGGTAAATTGGTGCAACGCAAAACATTTAGTGCTTTTAAAGTGGATCTAAACAGATTAATATTTAGCTTAAATTTTTGTTCCAATGTTGTTAAATACCGATTTTAAGTACGCGCAAACTCAAGCAAACTCACGCACATTATGTTTAGTCCTATCGTTATCGTTCCTGCATGTACCGCACAAATTGGCGCACATCCCTATCACGTGGTGCAAATGAAATATGTGGATGCGGTCTTGCGTGGAGCGGCTTGTTTGCCTTTGGTGTTGCCGGCGTTTGGTGCCGAAACCGATTTTGAGGCGGTGCTGTCGAATGCAGATGGCTTAATGCTTACGGGTTCTCCGTCCAACGTTCATCCTAGTCACTATGCTCAAGAAGTGCATAACACGGCATTGCCGCAAGATGCCTCGCGCGATGCGACTACTTTGCCTTTGATACGCGCAGCGCTGGCAAGAGGCATCCCCTTATTGGCGGTATGCCGCGGCTTTCAGGAAGTTAACGTAGCGCTTGGCGGTAGTTTGCATCAGGCGGTGCAAGAAGTGGAAGGCATGATAGATCATCGCGAAGATAAGCATTTATCTTTGGATCAGCAGTATGCAGCTGCACACAATATTACCTTGGTGCCAGACGGCCGCTTGTCGCAAATTCTCGATGGCGCATCGACGCTGAAGGTGAATTCTCTGCATGGTCAGGGCGTAGCGCAACTGGCGCCGGGCTTACGGGTTGAAGCCGTCGCTGATGACGGTCTGGTTGAAGCTTTTAGTTTTGCTGATGCTACAAATGCAGCCTCTTTTGCCCTGGCGGTGCAATGGCATCCGGAATGGCGCATGGCGGAAAATCCTGACTCTATGAAAATATTCCGTGCCTTTGGGTTGGCCTGTCGCGACTATCAGGCCAAGCGAGGGAAGCCTCAATGAGAACTTACGAACAATGGGCGCGGAGAGTCCCGTAGGATCCGCCCCGGCAATATTCCCAGCGCGCTAGTAACTCAATTCGTCGCAGCGCCAAGATTATGATTTTAGAGAACACAAAGAGAAAAATATGACAATTCGCGAAAACTTCACTTATACCGATATGGATGAGTGGCTGAATGAAAAAAGAGTCACAGAAATTGAATGTCTGGTACCCGATTTAACTGGCGTTGCACGTGGCAAAATTCTACCGCGCGGCAAGTTCACCCAAGAGCGCGGCATGCGCATACCGGAAGCGGTATTAGGTATGACCGTAACTGGCAACTATCCTACCGAAGATGATGCCTACGATAGAGCGATTTCTTCTACTGATCGCGATATGATTTTGAAGGCCGACCCGACCACCATCACCATGGTGCCATGGGCAACCGACCCCACCGCACAAGTGATTCATGATTGTTATTTTGCTGATGGCAAGCTCGTTGATTTTGCACCGCGTTCTGTGCTGCGTCGCGTACTAAAATTGTATGCCGATAAAGGCTGGAAACCAGTGGTAGCACCTGAACTTGAGTTCTATCTGACAGCAAAAAACATCGATCCGGATTTGCCATTGAAGCCGCCAGTTGGCCGTA
>JANYFV010000393.1 GCA_025359635.1 Undibacterium sp.
CTCCGGTGGTATCTCATTGAAACCAGGCGCAGGCATGGACGAAATGAAATACGACATGGGTGGTGCCGCTTCGGTACTGGGCACCATGCGCGCTGTCGGCGAGATGAAGTTAAAACTCAACGTTATCGCGGTGATTCCCACTTGTGAAAACATGCCATCCGGCCGCGCTACCCGCCCAGGTGACATCGTCACTTCGATGTCTGGCCAGACCATAGAAATCTTGAATACCGATGCTGAAGGTCGCCTGATTTTGTGTGATGCCCTTACCTATGTAGAACGCCTGAATCCAGCCGTGGTAGTTGACGTTGCGACCTTGACTGGCGCAATCGTTACGGCGCTTGGTCACCACAATACTGGTTTGTTCACGCGCGATGATGAGGCTCATGACAAGCTAGCTGCAGAATTACTCACAGCGGGCAAGCAAACCGGTGATACGGCATGGCGTTTGCCGATTGAAGAAGCTTATAACGAGCAACTAAAATCTAATTTCGCCGATATCGCCAATATCGGCGGCCCGGCTGGCGGTAGTATCACTGCGGCATGTTTCTTGGAACGTTTCACCAAGAAATACACCTGGGCGCATTTGGATATCGCAGGTACTGCCTGGAAATCTGGTACTGCTAAGGGTTCAACTGGTCGCCCGGTACCTTTGCTGACGACATTTTTGATGAATCGCGCTGGCTAAACTAAAGCGGCACAAACAATACATAGCCTAGCCGCAGAGGCGCAAAGGGCGCAGAGAAAATCGTGCATTTCCTCTGCGCCCTTTGTGTCTTTGGGGCTAACATCCTTTATTCATCCTCTGAAAAAACCATATGAAATTAGTCACCTGGAATGTCAACTCCTTAAAGGTCAGGTTGCCGCAAGTCTTGCAGTGGCTGGAGACTAACCCCGTCGATGTATTGTGCTTGCAAGAGACCAAACTGACTGACGATAAATTTCCTCAGGCTGAAATCGAAGCGGCGGGTTATCAGGTGGCGTTTAGCGGACAAAAAACCTACAACGGTGTAGCAATACTATCGCGCCATGCGATAGAAAATGTACAAAAAAATAATCCCTTATTCGAAGATGCGCAACAACGCATCATCGCCGCGACTATACAAGGCATGCGTATCGTTTGCGCTTACGTGCCAAACGGCCAGGCACTGGATTCTGAGAAATATCCATATAAATTAAGCTGGCTGGCGTCCTTGCAAGAATGGATCACACAAGAAATGTCCGCGCATGCTTCGCTGGCCCTATTAGGGGATTACAACATCGCCCCGGAAGATCGCGACGTGTATGACCCGGCCGCATGGGAAGGACAAAATCTAGTCTCGCCGCCTGAACGTGCCGCACTTCAGGCGTTGCTGGATTTGGGCTTGAAAGACAGTTTCCGTATGTTTGATCAAGCCGAAAAATCCTTTAGCTGGTGGGACTATCGTCAACTTGGCTTCAGACTCAACAAAGGTGTGCGTATCGACCATATTTTATTATCTACGCCGCTGGCACTGCGCTGCGTTTCTTGCGTTATTGATAAGATACCACGTAAATGGGAGCAACCTTCTGATCATGCGCCTGTTATTGCCACGCTCGATTAATCGAAAGTGACGCTATCAACAACGAAATCCTTGAACTTTATTTCAATATGGAAATATATCGCGGCAATTCATTGACCAGTCTTCACAAGTAGCTCAAAATAAGGCGATGAATAGGCTGCTTAGATGAGAATTATCAACTCTAGCCAGACGAAACCGATTGGTTTTGATATGAATGCGGAAAAATATTGTTATGAATAAAGCTGAAGCTCTCAATATCCTTGTGACCCGGGCAAATCAAGGTGATCTCGTTTTCTCTGCCAGCGTTGCCACTTCTCTCAAGATCAAAGAAGCGCTGGATGATCCAGATTGCAGCATTGACGCTGCCAGCAAGATGATACTCAACGAGCCTTTACTCTCGGCTAGAGTCGTGGCAATTGCCAATTCAGCCGTGTATAGCCGCATGGGCAACGATATTACCAGCGTCAAGGCAGCTATCGCCCGCTTGGGTTTTCGTACTTTACGCTCTGTCGTTGCATCCCTCGTGGTGCGCCAATTGGCTGGTTCTAGCAAAGATCCAAAAATCCGCGCCATGGTCAATAAGTTATGGGAGCATTCAGCTCAAGTAGCTGCTCTCGCTCAAGTACTCTCAAGGCGCATTACCAAACTCGATCCTGATACTGCAATGTTTGCCGGCATTGTGCACGAAGTTGGCGGCTTTTACCTTTTGTCGCGCGCAGAAGAGTTCCCATGTCTGCTAGACAAAGATGATCTGACTGCCCCGCCTTTACCTGGCGATCTGCCTACATTTATCGATACCATCATCGACAAAGAATCGGCCGAAGCAATTATTGGTCGTGCTGTTCTGAAAAATCTACAACTTCCGCAGCCAGTAGTCGATGCAGTAGAAGCGCTCTGGTTTGGCCTGCGCGCCATGCCACCTGAATCCTTGGGCGATACGCTATTGCTTGCAAATGAACTGGCAACAACGCCATCGCCTCTTGATACTCGTACTGACACCGAAGCGTCGCGCTATACATCGGAAATAGATTTTGTCGTTGGTGACGGTACGCTCAATAGTATTCTGGAAGAATCTGAAGATGAAGTGAGAACTTTATCTGCTGCGCTTATTATATAAATTCGCTATATAAATTTATTATTTAAACGCATAAATTAAAGCAGGGGCAATATTGTTTGCCCCTGCTTTTTTTATTGCGCTAGTGCAGCCATAATCTGCTGCAAAGAAGTCGGATCTTCTATCGTTGTCAAATCTCCGGCATCACGGCCTTCACAAATTGCCTGGATAGAACGACGCAGTAATTTTCCAGAACGAGTTTTAGGTAACATCGTGACAAAATGCACGCGTGATGGTCGGGCAACTGCACCCAATTGCTTATCCACCACAGCCATCACTTCGACTTCCAAAGCTCGCTTGCTGTCCGCAGTAGTTGCTAAATCGGGGTTGCGTAAAATCACGAAAGCCACTGCAACCTGGCCTTTCAGTTTATCTTCGACGCCCACTACCGCCACTTCAGAAACTTGCGCATGGCTGGAGATACTTTCTTCTATTTCACGCGTTCCCAGACGATGGCCGGCAACATTGATGACATCGTCGGTGCGACCAAGAATAAAGTAATAACCATCCGCATCTTTAATCCCCCAGTCGAAAGTGGAATAGAGCTGATCGTGCGCAAAGTTAGACCAATAAGTTTGCACAAAACGTTGATCGTCGCCGTACACAGTTTGCATACAACCTGGCGGCAAAGGTCCCTTAATCGCGACCACACCTTTTTCATTTGGCGCGCACTCCAAACCGTTCGCTTCATTGATGATGCTAATGTTATAGCCATACATAGCAATGCCTGGGCTACCCAAGCGCGTAGCGGTATTTTCCACTCCGCGCGCGACCGACATAATCGGCCAACCGGTTTCTGTTTGCCAGTAATTATCAATAATCGGCACCCCCAATTCGTTTGAAATCCAACTCGATGTGGTTTCATCCAAAGGTTCGCCCGCCAGGTACAACGCCTTAAGCGACGACAGGTCATAATTTTTCATCAATTCTGCCGGATGCTTTTTTAATACACGAATTGCCGTCGGTGCCGAGAACATCCGCGTCACCTTGTATTTCTCAACTATGCTCCACCAAATTCCGGCGTCCGGCCTGATCGGCGTACCTTCATACATGATGGTCGCCATGCCAGCGATCAAAGGGCCATAGACGATGTACGAGTGCCCTACTACCCAGCCGATATCAGAAGTGGCGAAGTAAGTCTCGCCCGGATTACCGCAAAATATTTGCTTCATCGATGATGCCAAAGCCACTGCATAACCACCGACATCGCGCTGCACGCCCTTGGGTTTACCGGTTGTACCAGAGGTATATAAAACATATGACATCGCATTCGATTCTAGCCAGGTCACCGGCACTTGCGCATCAAGATGTAGTGCACGCAGACTCGCATAGTCGACATCACGACCCGCCACCAACTTCATTGCTTCAAGGCCGCGATTAATGATTAACACCTTAGCTGGTTTGAACTCGGCCAAATTAATCGCCTCGTCGAGCAAAGGCTTATAAGGCACCGCTTTACCACCACGCATACCAGCATCAGCAGAGATAATTAAAACCGGCTTGGCATCATCAATTCTAGTGGCCAGACTTTTTGAAGCAAAGCCACCAAACACGACCGAATGCACCGCGCCGATTCGTGCGCAAGCGAGCATAGCAAACGCAGCTTCAGCTACCATCGGCATATAAATCAGAACACGATCACCTTGCTTGACACCGAGCGCCGACATACTTGCGGCCATACGCTGCACTTCGCGGTGCAAATCGGCAAAGCTATAAGTTTTTTCGCTATTGGTTTCGGTTGAAATGGCAATCAATGCGGGCTTATCGGCTTGCGTTGCCAACCACCGGTCAACCGCGTTATAACAAAGATTGGTCTCGCCATCGACGAACCATTTTGCAAAAGGCGGCCGCGATGCATCGAGCACTTTGGTGTAGGGTTTATGCCAGTCGATTAAGCTGGCCTCCCTATCCCAAAAAGCCTCTGGCTGTTGTATCGATTGTTGGTAAAAATCAGCATATGACATGACATCTCCTATTAAAAACTTTTTTTCACAGCGTCGCCACAAAGTATTTCTTTGCTCAAGACATTGTCAGTTTGCAGTAAGTAGCATAAAAAAACGCGATCGTATTGACCGCGCTTTTGATGTGCGTCAAACGGAATGTCAACTTAAACAGTCAAGCTATCGACGCACTGGCTTTTTTTTCAAGTGTAGCCCGATCCTGAAAAATGTCGACGACACTTTAGCAAGGAAAGCAAAAAAGACACACGTCAGGATAGCGTCAGAAATACATCAATCGAGTCGCCCCATTTGCTGTTGAAAATGACTTAAACGCGATGTCATTCTGCATCGCAACAAAATCATTTCTCTGCGCAGAGTTGATTCAGGTAAAATCGACGTAACAAGACCCACAACGAAGAGCCAGACTCCTATGACAAACTCCAACCAAACCATTAAAAAATTACTTATTGTTGATGACAGCAAAGTGTCCCGAATGGTAATTCGCGCCCGCATTCTGGATGTACAACCAGATTGGCATATCATCGAAGCGGCTAATGGTGCCGAAGCGATCGAGTTGGTAGACAAAGACACGCCAGATTTTTGCACAATGGACATCAATATGCCCGGCATCCTGGGGACGGATGCGGCAGAGCAAATACTGGCTAAACATCCAAGCATACGCATCGTCATATTTTCTGCAAATATTCAAGAATCATTTCAAAACCGTGCTTCATCCATTGGTGCTATCTTTGTGGCAAAACCGGTGACGGAAAGATCAATTGCCGAGGCAATGACACATTTTGTGGGATAAACGTGGATACTTTAACCGAACTCCATCTCGATGCGCTGACTGAGGTTTTTAATGTGGGCGCAGGCAGAGCTGCCGCCAGTTTGAGCGAAATTGTAGGTGACGAAGTCAAACTCTCGGTACCACTGATAGAAGTTAAAAAAACCTCTGAGGCAGACACCGTACTCAATGAACTCCATAGTCTTAGATTCGGTGCCGTCAGCCAACAGTTTTCCGGCCCTTTCGAAGCCGAAGCGGTACTCTTGTTTACTGAGGCGCATGCCTTAGAAATCGTGCGCGACATGATGGGTTCGCAAATGAGCATCGAAGAGCTGGCAGAATTTGAGCAAGAGGCCATGTGCGAACTCGGAAACATCATCCTCAATGCCTGTTTATCGGCAATGGCAGACATGTTGCATATTTCACTCAATAGCTCATTACCTTCGTATAAGATTGCGACGACGGAAGAAATCTTTAAGGCCATCATCAGTGCAAGCAATCAGCCTTATGTATTGGTTTTACATATTGATTTTAAAATAGAAAAACGCCAGTCAGAAGGCAACCTGATCTTCCTGCTTAGCTCAATGTCTTTAAAAAATTTAGTCGTACATATTGATAGGTTTTTAGGGAAGATCTGATGAAACCGGTCAATTTAGAAAGCATCATCAGCTCGATCAATATGGGCTTGATCGTGGTTGATAGTGATGGAAATATTTTGCTATGGAATGACTGGGTGGTCAAACATAGCGAAATTCCAAAGAACCAGGCACTGGCAGCAAAAATCGAAACAGTTTTTCAAGATGCGCCTAGCCCCGCATTTTTATCAGCGCTAAGAAGTGCTCTCACTTACGGCTTGCCCGTGGTGCTCTCGAATGCCTTACACCGTTCACCGTTGGCCTTGTATGTATCGTCCGAAAAGCACATCAAAAAAGTTCGTATGCACCTGGCCATTGCCATCACACCGCTACCGATAGCGCACGGAAAAGCTTGTTGTCTGATACAAATTTCTGATTCCAGTACCTCGATCAAGCGTGAAAAAATGCTGCGCTCACATTCAGAGATTCTAAAACGTGACGCCACCACAGATAGCCTGACGGGCATTTACAACCGCCGTTTTTTTGATGAACACTACAAGATGGCGCTGGGACAAGCAGCACGGCAAAAATTGCCACTCTCCGTGTTCATGATTGATATTGATTTTTTCAAAGAATACAACGACTATTACGGCCATCCCACAGGAGACAAGACCTTGATCAAAGTGGCTAATGCCTTGAAGGCACAGCTATCACGTTCAACCGATGTCGTTGCCCGTTACGGCGGCGAAGAATTTATTTTGATGTTGCCCAACATGCCTGAAGAGCATGCCATGTCGTTTGCACACCGGTTAAGACTTGCCATCTGGGATATGGCTATACCGCATCTTAAATCACGCATCTCGCAACAAATCAGCGTCAGCATAGGCGTCAGCACTTACGACGAAAGAGGTGAAAGTCATAAGCATTTGCTAGTAGATGCTGCGGACGCAGCACTGTACAAAGCAAAACAAAGCGGACGCAACCAAACCTATTACGCTCCGCTCTGCGAGTTTAAAGAGACGACAGACGATGCTTGAAATACGCGTATTTTAAGAGTGCGCTAGCGATTTACCAATCCCACATTGAATGAAGCTGATGGTGGCAATTACGCTGGTACTCATGGCACCAACGTAATTGCAGCTACTCACTCATACTTAACCGTACTCAATCGTACTAATTAGTCGATTGCAAACGCATAGTCGCAAACGCTGCTTTCATTTTCTCTGATGCTGGCGCACCAAATTTACTGCCGATAAAAATAGCGACGCAAGCAAAAGCAAAACCTGGCACTAATTCGTACAGGGCAAACCATTTAAATTCACCCCAAATAATCACCGTCAGCGCGCCAACAAACATGCCGGCCAAGGCACCATTGCGATTCATCGCTGGCCACACCAAAGACAGCAAAACCACAGGCCCAAACGCTGCACCAAAACCCGCCCAGGCGTTACTGACCAAGCCTAAGACGCTGCTATTCGGATTACCGGCGATGATAATCGCCACCACCGCTACCGCCAACACCATCACACGGCCAAACCAGACCAGCTCATTCTGTGAAGCGTTAGGGCGGAAGAATGATTTATAAAAATCTTCCGTCAAGGCGGATGAACACACCAACAACTGACAAGACAGGGTACTCATCACCGCCGCCAAAATTGCCGACAATAAAATACCGGCGATCCAGGGATTAAACAAAATTTGTGAAAGTGAAATAAATACTGTCTCTTTATTTGCCGTCACTGTAGCGGCCTGTTCAGGATGATTGGCAAAATACGCGATACCAAAAAAACCAACGGCGACTGCGCCCATCAAACAAAGAATCATCCAGGTCATTCCGATACGACGGGCATTTTTAATCGTGGCAAAATTTTCTGCCGCCATAAAGCGCGCCAGAATATGTGGTTGCCCCATGTAGCCCAAACCCCATGCCAATAATGAGACAATTCCTATGAAGGAAGTGCCGCTAAATAAATCGGTATATTTAGGATTGATATGATTAATTACTGTGATCGCTTCATTAAAACCACCAGCACTAATAATCACCATCATTGGCGCTAACAGCAGTGCGAAAATCATCAGGCTTGCTTGTACCGTATCGGTCCAACTTACTGCCAGAAAGCCACCAATAAATACGTAAATAATAGTGGCAGCAGCGCCAGCCCATAACGACACTTCATATGTCATGCCAAAAGTTTGCTGGAACAAACGCGCACCCGCCACCATGCCAGAGGCACAGTAAATTGTAAAAAATACCAGGATAACCAAGGCTGAAATCACGCGCAGCAATTTGCTTTCGTCTTCAAAGCGATGGGTAAAATATTCTGGCAGCGTCAAGGCGTTGTTCGTCAATTCGGTATACACTCGCAAGCGCCCTGCCACCAGATTCCAGTTGAACCAGGCACCGATGACCAGACCGATGGCGATCCACGCCTCTGATACTCCGGAAAAATATAATGCGCCAGGCAGGCCCATGAGTAACCAGCCACTCATATCCGAAGCACCGGCACTCATCGCAGTGACGAATGCGCCGAGACTACGCCCACCTAAAATATAGTCAGATAAATTATTGGTATAGCGCCATGCCGCAAAGCCTATGCATAACATGGCGAGTATGTAAATGATGAAGGTAATACTGGTTGGGTTACTAAAATCCATCTCCGTTGTGCCTTTCTTTTTTAAGTATTGAGGACGACAATAGAAATCGTTATACGACCCTACCGAAGCTCATTAAAACCACGATTTTGTCAATGCAGGCAAAGTATCGCTCAGCTTAGTTATTCACACAAGAACAGATGATGCCTACTCCACTTTCGCGACGATAGAAACATCACAAACACTAAAATCCGCGCCTTTTTGTTGTCGGGATTTTTCAATTTCGGCACTCAAGGCTGAATCCGTCATGACACTAACTTTTGGCCGTTCTGTTGCAGGAATATCTGCCAATACGCGAACAGATTTCATGATATCTGGCTTGGCTGGCGGTTCGCCGAGATTAATGTTTTTCAAGATATCCAAGCCCACCACGATACGGCCAAACACAGTGTAATCACGATCCAGGCGACGGGCGGAATCGAGCATGAAATACAATTCGCTATTCGCAGAATCGCGTGCTTCGTTGCGCCCCATTCCGGCAACGCCAGGGCAATGCGCCCCCCAGGCGCGCAAAGTACCCTTAGTATTCTTGATGACCTCAGTAATCGGGGTAGCCTGAAACGGTACGCTACCGAGAAATCCTGATGCACTGTCACTGCCATCGCTCGCCATAATTTCACCTGAATTGAGGGTATGCTTAAACATCATTTCAGGGGCAAGATTAGGATGAGATGTCCCGCCCCCATCACGATTATTCGGGTTGCCGGTTTGCGCTACAAAATTAGCAATCACACGATGGAATTGCAAACCGTCATAGATCTTTTCGCGCGTCAAAAGCTTCACCCGTTCGACGGATTTAGGTGCCATGTCTGGCCGCATTTCGAGGATCAGGCGCCCTTTACTGGACTCGATGATCAAGGTGTTTTCCGGATCGAGCACGCGCCAGCTCTCTTGCGCAAGAACGCTGGTGCTCGCCAGGATAACTAAAACGCTTGCGACAAATCGTGCAGAAATTTTCATTGTTTTCCCCTG
>JANYFV010000412.1 GCA_025359635.1 Undibacterium sp.
ATGTACGCGATGCATCTGTTCGACCGCGCTTTTATCAAGTTGTATTGGCGTTGCGTTGCCGGGTGTTTCAAAACGCACACACAGACTGATAATTTCTTCAGGTGCTCCTTTTACTACCAAGAGCCTCCCTTTGTCATTTTCTTTTTCCAAACGTATTTTTTCTAACAGTACGGAGACACGCCGCCGTTCGAAGTCAAATGGGACTTCGTCGATTTTCTTCCAATCGCTGACATCGATATTTTCGTGTTCGAGTATAGCCTCGTCTAGAGGGCTTTTTAAGCCGGTTTCAAAATAGCTGTTCAGATAGGCCAGTTCGAGAACTCTTTCACTCGCATTACCTTGTGGATCAACGTGTTGCTCCAGTTTGATCTTCGCTTCTGTGAGCGTCCCGGTCTTGTCAGTACAAAGCACATCCATCGATCCCAGATTCTGGATCGCGGCCAGTCGTTTCACGATGACGCGTTTTCTTGCCATCTGCATTGCTCCGCGTGACAAAGTGACCGATACCACCATCGGCAATAGTTCTGGCGTAAGCCCGACCGCCAGTGCTACTGCGAACAAAAAGGATTCCAGCCAGGGCTTATGCATCAGTGCATTGACGAACAGGACAAACAGCACCAGCAATACAGTCAAGCGCATGATAAGCATGCCGAAGCGCTGCGTACCGAGCTCAAACGAAGTCGCTGGCGCTTGATGGGTAAGGCTATCGGCAATGGCGCCGATGGCCGTGCTGGTGCCGGTTTTTATCACGCGTATTCTGGCGCTGCCGCTGATGACCGACGTGCCCATAAACACCGCATTGGCGGCATCGGTAATATCGCTTGCATCTGCCGTGAGTTCGCCGGCATGCTTTTCTACCGGGTAAGGTTCACCAGTTAGCAGCGCTTGTTTGACAAAAAAATCCCGCGCCTCTAACACCCGACCATCCGCCGGTATCATATCTCCTGCCGCTAGCACCACAAGATCGCCCGGCACCACCTCGGCCACTGAGACCTCGATTAATTTTCCATCACGGAGTATTTTGCTGCGCACTGAAACAGATTGCCTCAGGCTTGCCGCAGCTTTTCCTGCGCGGTGCTCCTGCACAAAATCAAGCGTAATACTTAACAAAACCATCAGCGATATGATGACAAAATTAGTCAGTTCGCCGGTAAGGGCAGAAATCACACTGGCGGTAAGCAGCAGTAAGACCAGCGGATTTTTGAAGCGAAAAATAAACTGCTGCCACAAAGCTCGCTCTTGATGGTCGCGAAACTGATTTGTGCCAAATTTGGCCAAACGCAATTTTGCTTCAGCGCTCGATAAGCCTGCTGCATCCGACGCTAACTCGGCTTGAGTTTTCCCTAGCGCTTCCAGCCACCATGGGGTATTTTTTTCTGCAATCGACATGAGCGGTCTTTTCAAAGGAAACATAATTTAGCGGTCATTTTGCCAATGACTTGGGCGCTGTATTTATTTTTCAAATACATACTTTCCTGGTGCGCTACCCAATTGCGTATTCTTTTGCGGCGGTTTGGCCTTAAGCTTGGTTGCGCTGGATTTTTGCGCTAACCACTGCTGCCAATATACCCACCAGGAACCCAGTTCTGTAGTTGAGTTATGCAACCAGTTTTCCGAATCTTGTTGGTGAATATTTTCGCCATTCAAGAGAAATTGAAAGTGCCGGTTGGGGTGGCCAGGTTCTGAAACGATGCCGGCATTATGCCCGCCAGACGACAGAATAAATTCGACCGGGGCGTCAGTTAAGGAGAGAATTTTAAACACTGAACGCCACGGAGAGACGTGGTCATGTGCGGTTCCCACGACAAACATCGGGACATGAATATCACGTAAAGAAATCTTGCGTCCTTTGATTTCATAGCGGCCTTCCGCCAGATCATTGTGCAGGTAGAGATGCCGTAGGTATTCGCTATGCATACGGTAGGGTAGGCGTGTGGTGTCAGCGTTCCAGGACATCAAATCGTTGGGGGAATTGCGTATACCTAGCTGATATTCGCGCATGATTTTTGACCAGACCAAATCGCGCGAATTGAGCAATTGAAATGATTTTGCCATCTGATCGCCATCCAGATATCCACGCTCCCACATTTGCGCATCGAGCATGGCTAACTGACTTTCGTCGATAAACAGACCTAATTCGCCCGGCTCGCTAAAATCCGTTTGCGCTGCGAGTAAAGTTACGCTTTTAATGGCAGGGATAGCGTGCGCCAATTTCTGCTGAGTGGCATTGGCGAGTGCTGCCATGCCTATAGCTAACAGCGTGCCACCCAGGCAATAGCCGACCGTATGCACCGGTCTTTTTTGGGTAATGCGCGCAATTTCAGACAACGCGGAAAATAGGCCACTGTCGATGTAATCCTGCATTGCCAAGTCACGGTCTTCCTTACCTGGATTTTTCCAGGAGATCATAAACACGGTATGTCCTTGCTCGACCAAAAACTTGACTAAGGAATTATGCGGCGACAGATCAAGGATGTAAAATTTCATGATCCATGATGGAACGATCAAAATAGGCTCGGCGAACACTTTTGCGGTCTGCGGCGAATACTGTAATAGTTCGATCAGCTCATTTTGATAGACCACTTCTCCAGGAGTAATTGCGACATCGCGCCCGGGTTGATAGATAATTTCCTTCGATGATTTTTCTGTATGTTGTAGACCAAGATCATGTAGCCAGTTTTGCGCACCTGCCAATAAATTTTTACCGCCGGTATCAATAGTCGCACCGATGACTTCGGGATTGAGCCATGGGTAATTGGACGGCGATGCCACATCAAGAATTTGTCTGGCCATGAAATTAACGACATTCTCATGATGTGCAGAAACACCGTCCACCCCCGTTGTTGCCTCTTGGAGCAGTTGCTGGTTTTGCAGAAAAACGCGGCTGATTGCATTAAAAGGCCAGGTAGCCCAGGTTTTATCTGTGAAGCGAGTATCTTTTCTATCATTCGCTTGGGTATTTTCAGGCGCTCTTTCGTGTAATAGTTCTTGATGAAAGGTGAGCCAATCCGTTGCTTGTCTCTGGAGTGTGTTTACTATTTCGATTTGTTTGCCGGGCGAAATGGCAAAATGGATGGCCCAATCAGACCATGCCTGCATCACGCTAACTGGCGAAATCCCGCCCGTCAGTTCGGCAATACGAGAATGAATTGCCATATCCAGCGGATTAACTTGCACTTCGTCACCCGCCAGTTCGCAAATCTGGTGGGGGGCATCAGTGCTCGCGAGAGTTGCAAGGTTTGATTTTTTGGCTTTCATCCGAGCATTCCTCTATGTTGTATTGCTTATTTTGGCAGACAACTACGCATGTCGAATTGATAGGGATCAATGAAGAATGATGAATGGTAAAACAGACTGGAACCGGACGGGTACGGTGAAAATTTCAATGATTGAGATAACCGGCGCGCGCCTCGACATTTAGATATGAAGTTACGCCAATTCGCGCGCTCTTCTCGAACGATTTGTTAAATGGCGGTACGTAGTATTTAATGTCTAACCTCATCAGGAATGTTAGCCCAAGTAGTGTTTTGATCCAAGCGTAGTGTCAGCCCCATTTCAGATTCAACGACGCTGAGAATATGCGCAAACCACTTCACAACGTATCCATCATTTTTTGTGGAAAATTTGAACGCCTTGAGTTCTTGATCCCAGTAGACTCCCGCACCAGCGCGATACACGTGTTGGTATAATGGTTTTCCAGCGCTGGTAAGGCGAAGTAGAAGGACGCCATCCTCACTAATTTCTAAGTGTGACACAACTTCGACGGACATCGCTTTAGCCAATTTGTTTGCACAACGGTGGAAAGTAAATCGTTTGCAAAAAGACTTCGACTACTGAAATGGCTTGAGCAGGGCGTATTGCAATCATGCCGATTTTTACATTCCCTTCCTCAACTAACTGGCAATGCTCGTTTTGTCCGTTTGTCTTAAATTTATTGTTTGGGAATGACCTAAATCCATTTTCTAACACTTTGGGTGTTTGAAGGTGGTCCCAAACTCTCTCGTGGAGATTGTTCTTAGTCGC
Source organism: Undibacterium sp. (assembly GCA_025359635.1). Classification (GTDB taxonomy): domain Bacteria; phylum Pseudomonadota; class Gammaproteobacteria; order Burkholderiales; family Burkholderiaceae_D; genus Undibacterium. The sequence continues at coordinate 4,024 of JANYFV010000412.1, forward strand.
TTTACCAATATAAAGAACATCTTCGGCTTCTGAGGTGATGAAATAGACACCGGATTCGTGGCCAATGCCATCACCCTTGACTGGGATCGGTAGGTTGTTCGGATCGGTCCAGTCTCGAATAGTGGGCTTTTCAGCAGGAATGAAGTGCTCGATAAACTCGAACCCCTCTAGTATTTTGCTTAGCAATGTATTTAGATCACTTAAGTGACCTAAAT
>JANYFV010000466.1 GCA_025359635.1 Undibacterium sp.
GATAAAAAGAGACTTCCCCCCTCAAAACACTAAAGTGGTATTAAGACGATTAAAAACTATTTTTAAAAAAATCTTATGTAAAAATTTTCGACAGGATCAACTTAAGAATGCGTGTGTTAATTTATTTCCTTAATTTCTGTAACCTTACAACACCGCGCACGAAAATACGCAATTTGAACTTAGACATAAACAAATAAGCAAATACATTTATCTAGCGAAACAATTAGCACCTAGCTACTTCCGATAAATTTCTGGGCGCGACTTATTGCGCTGTTCAAAAACTAATTTTGCGTCATGCATGGCACGAGATTGATTGCGCATTTCTACATGCTCATCGTGTAAAGTGAAAAAATTTGCAGCTTGTGCACGCATCACATATTTAATCGCAGCATCGTCACTGAGGTCATACATTTCCGTCATCAATGTCGTTACTTCATCCAAATACTCTTCATAGGTCATCTGTTTTTCCGGCGTAGTCATTATTAATTCCTTTTTTCAATATTTAATTTGCAACAGGTTACGAGTTCAAATTTTTCTTGTTTAGTAACAGCGTGTAAATCACACAGCACGGCTAGAATTTTAGAACTAGAATGTTAACTGAACCAAAGTCATTGATGAAGTTGGTTCAATTAGTGCCTTAAGATTTTATCCCAAAGAGGTGTGCAATGATTTCAACTAAACAAATCAACCTGACCAGGCTGATATTCGCAACGCTGATTTTTTCGCTGTGTGCGACGACAAATACGGTTTGGGCAAATGATCACCGTTTTCGCGGACCACGTATAAGTATTGGTTTAGGTATCGGATTTAACCCCTTCGGCTATTCTTACCCTTTAGGCTACGGTCGCAATTATTATCCATCGTCTTACTTTCCGTACCAAGGCATTTATTACCCGGAAATGATGGTCAGTACAGTGATTACTCCAGCCCCAGTATACGTCAGGCAAGACAACTTAGTCAGTACAACGCCAATAAGTGCGCAGATGCAGCCTGAAGTAAGTGCAAATGGTAGTGATTGGTACTACTGTCACAAACCTGATGGTTTCTATCCATCCATTAAAGCTTGCCCCTCCGGTTGGCAACGAGTTCCGGCTCAAGCTCCGGCAGATCGATAACTTAAACCCTCTAGTAAAAAAGGGCACTATCAAGTGCCCTTTTTTTATATTCAAATGGATTAACGCCCCACTACCTCACGAATTGTTGCCGCCAGCTCATCAGCGACAAATTTAGCCACATAAGCATCTGCCCCAACACTTTTGACATGATCCTCATTGGTTGTACCAGACAACGATGAGTGAATCACCACTGGCAAGCCCCTGAATCTATCATCTTGTTTGATATTTCGTGTCAATGTAAAACCATCCATTTCTGGCATCTCAAGATCGGTCAGCACCATCGCCACTTTATCGCGTAGTGGCCGGCCTTCCGCCAATGCAACGGCGGCCATGGATTGCAATTTCTCCCACGCTTCTTTACCGGTTTTCGTCATGATATACGGTGCACCTATCGCATCTAGAGCCTGCCCGATCAAGCCACGCGCAACCGCCGAATCATCTGCCGCCAGTATCACTGAACCCGGTTTTATCACCAGTTTGGCACCGATGGTTTCCGAATCAATGTCTTTTACATCTCTAGGCGTAATCTGGCGCAATATTTGTTCGACATCCAAGACTTGGGCTAGACGCGTGTCTTCCTTATCACCGTCGAGGCGTGCAATACTGGTTACCATACCGCCGGCGGCGCTTTGCTCTGCGGATAAAACCTGGCTCCAATCCAGCCGGACGATCTCTTCTACCGATTCAACAGCAAAACCCTGGGTTGAACGGGCAAACTCCGTCACCAGCATAATATTTAAACCTGATTTTGGTACGCATCCGACCACAGAGCACAAATCAATCACTGGAATAATTTGCCCGCGCAAATTGACTACACCAAGATTGTGCGGAAGCGCTCCGGCAACTACCGTAATCACGGGCATAGCAACAATCTCACGCACTTTAAAGACATTGATGCCAAATAATTCAGAGCGCCCTGTTGAAGGTGTGTCACCCAAGCGAAACAATAAAAGTTCAAATTTATTTGAACTGATCAAATTGGTGCGTTCATCAACTTCGTGTTGTACGGTGCTCATGTCTATCGTCCTCGTAGGTTATGCAGGCTATCATAGAAGAAGTGTCAGACTATCACTACACTAATTTCTTATTATGCTACTTTTTTATCCGGAAACCATCATTTCCACCGCGAAATATCTATTTTATTATTTTATAACGCGATAGCAAGGCGTATACACTTTTCCTGGTAATTTCATACGGCTTTGCGCCACAAATGAAGTCAACAGTGCGTCCATGGCCTCCATCATCGCAGGATCCCCAGAAATTTCAAAGTGTCCATGTTTTTCAATAGCTCTGATACCTTGGTCTTTCACATTGCCCGCAACAACGCCCGAAAACGCTCGACGGAGATTGGCCGCTAGTAAATGGTTTTCCTGATTTTTATGCAGCTCAAGATTACGCATATTTTCATGGGTTGGATCGAATGGTTTTTGGAATTCAGCGTCAATTTTTAGCAACCAGTTAAAATAATACGCGTCACCCTTAGCCTTGCGAAATTCACGCACTTTCTTGATGCCGGCTTGAACTTCTTGTGCGACTAGCCTTGGGTCATTCACAATGATATGGTATTTTTGTTGCGCCTCAGCACCTAAAGTCTCAGCAATGAACTGATCAATTTGTTTGAAATAATCTGAGGCACTTTCCGGGCCGGTAAAGATCAGCGGGAAAGGAAAATCCGCATTCTCAGG
>JANYFV010000490.1 GCA_025359635.1 Undibacterium sp.
CTTAGCCACGCACAGACCGGGCAATCCGCCTATCCCGCGCGCATTGCCACATGGCTGCCGCATAGAAAAAATGAATGACCAGCATGCGTATCTGCGCTTGCCTCAAGACAGTGATCTGTGCCTGAATCTGGCAGTCGGTGATCTCATCGGCTGCGGCATTTCGCATCCTTGCACTACCTTCGATAAATGGCCGCTGTTACTGGTGGTGAGCGACCTGTATCAAGTCAAATCTTCCGTCAATACTTTTTTCTAAAATCGTATGTCACTTTCATCTACATTCGATATCGTGATTGCCAATGGCGATATTTATGACGGACGCGGCATCGCGCCATACAAAGCAGATATTGGTATCTCAAACAAAAAAATTACTGCAATTGCGAACCCCGGCACTTTGCGCGGAAAAAAAATGCTGGACGCCACAGGTCTGGCGGTAGCGCCAGGTTTTATCGACGTGCATACCCACGACGACCGTGAATTGCTCGATAAGCCGGCCATGCATCCCAAGCTAACCCAAGGCGTGACCACGGTCATCACCGGCAATTGTGGCATCAGCCTGGCGCCATGGAAAGCGGACCCTACTACATCACCGCCCGCTCCCTTAAGCCTGATCGGCACACAAAACGACTACCGCTTCGCCAATGTTGCGGATTATGTGAATGCTGTTAAGCAGGCGAACCCAGCCGTCAATGTTGGAATTTTAGTGGGACACTCGACCCTCCGCGTAAATGCCATGGCAGACCTTAACCAGCGCGCCAATGCTGATGAAATAGCGCACATGCAAGCCTTGCTGGAAGAAGGCATGCAGGCCGGGGCACTGGGTTTTAGTTCCGGGCTGTTTTATCAAACCAGTCAGGCGGCAGACAATGCTGAGGTGATTGCACTGGCAAAAATCAGTGCGGCAGCTGGCGGCGTTTACACCTCACATATCCGCGATGAATACAACGGCGTGATCGAGGCATTGGCAGAAGCCTGCGATGCCGGGCTGGCGGCACAACTCCCGGTAATTTTGTCGCATCACAAATGCGCTGGCCCGGCCAACTGGGGCCGCAGTGCCGAGACATTGGCGTATATTTCCAAACGCCGCAGCACACAAACAGTAGGGCTCGATGCCTACCCTTATCCTGCCGGATCAACCGTGCTCGACCCTGAGTATGTCGACGGCGTCATGCGCATCATGATCAGTTTTTCTGAGCCATTTCCTGAGCTGGCCGGACGTGATCTAGCCGACATAGCAAGTGACTGGGGTGTCGATCAAAAAACAGCGGCGCGGCGCTTGCATCCGGCCGGTGCGGTGTATTTTCAAATGCGCGAAGACGATGTACAGCGCATTCTGAGTTATCCGCACACGATGATAGGATCAGACGGCTTGCCACATGACCATCATCCGCATCCCAGGCTCTGGGGCGCATTTCCGCGCGTGCTGGGGCATTATTGTCGCGAACAAAAACTCTTCAGTTTAAGCGAGGCCATCCGCCGCATGAGCAAGTTATCTGCAGACAATTTCGGTCTCACGCAACGCGGCAGGCTGGCGGTGGATTGCTGGGCGGATGTCGTTGTATTCGATCCTGACACTATCGCCGACCGCGCCACTTTCTCTGATCCTAAACAAGCGGCAACTGGCATACATTGGGTACTCGTGAATGGCGAGATTGCCCTTGCGGATGGCGCGCCAACTAGCCAACGCGCCGGCGTGTTTTTGCATCGTGTTGACGAACGCGAATCTCTTTATCCAGCTGTTTAAACTGCTGGCAACAGTGTTAACGCCACCGGTTCTTGGATCTACTTACCACCAAAATAAATGCCGTCGAATTGAGTGAAATTCTCAACTTTTTGTAACTATTCAGTCGCTATGATGACAACATCAAATACCTTCGTTATCGTCATACCGGACTTGGTCCCATAAGCGCTAACTTAAAAATTGAAAATTAAAGAAATTTAACGCATACTGTCTTGAACCAACAATACCGGGGAGGTGTTGAATGACATATCAAGAGAGTATAGGAATTGAAAACGAGGCGCTGACACAAGATTGGGGCGTGGTCGAAAGTTTGTTGCCAGAACAC
>JANYFV010000491.1 GCA_025359635.1 Undibacterium sp.
AATGCTTTAGTCGGGGATCCAGTTTCTAAGTTACTTCGTGCAGAGCACGACTACTATGTCGCTTCGCGAATAGCTTGAAAACTGGGTCTCCGCATTCGCGAGGATGACGATTACATCCGCGCTTCCCCGGACAAAAAAAGCCAGATTGCGCATGACGCGATCTGGCTTTTTTAATGGATGATTACTTAGTTCTTGAAACGCGCTTCGGCAATACGATCTGCTACTACACTGGTTGGCAAGCCTTCGCTGTTGGCTCTGGCGAAGATCTCTGCCAGCGTGTCGCCGATGCGACGTACATGCGCGACCATGCCGTCTTCTGGCGTGTTGTTGTACTCGTAGCAAACCTTGATGATGCCGCCAGCATTAATGACGAAATCTGGTGCGTACAAGATACCCTTTTGGCGACAAACTTCACCCATATCGGCAGTGGCTAACTGGTTGTTGGCGCCACCGGCGACGATCTTTGCCTTCAGGCGTGACAGCGTATCTGGATTTAAGGTTGCGCCGAGTGCGCATGGTGCGTAGATATCGGCTTGTACGTCATAGATGTCGTTGATGCCGACCACTTCTGCGCCTAGTTCTTCTTGTGCACGCTTGAGTGCGGCTTGATCAATATCGGCCACGATCAACTTGGCACCGGCCTCATGCAATTGGCGAGCGTAGTCGTAGCCAACATTGCCCAGGCCTTGTAGTGCGACCACCAGACCTTCCATGCTGTCGCGTTTCAGGTGATGTTTTACTGCCGCTTGCGCACCGACGAAGCAACCGAGCGCGGTGTATGGCGATGGATCGCCATGGTCGCCCAGACCTGCGACATATTTGGTTTTGTTGGCGACATACGCCATATCGGCCGTAGTAGTGCCGACATCTTCTGCCGTAATATAACGGCCGCCGAGGCGCTCGAGGGCTTCGCCCAAGGCTTCAAACAGGGCCGGAGTTTTGTCAGTTTTTGGATTGCCGATAATCACACTCTTGCCGCCGCCAATAGGCAGGCCAGCCACCGCGTTTTTGTATGTCATGCCGCGCGACAGGCGCAAGGCATCGCGCAGCGCTTCGGCTTCAGTCACATAATTCCACATGCGGCAACCGCCCATGGCAGGACCGAGCTTGGTGTTGTGTACGGCGATAATGGCTTTGAGGCCGGATTTGGCTTCTGAGGCGAACACCACTTGTTCGTGGTTGTCAAAATTGATTTCGTTAAATACAAAGGCGGTCATGCTTATGGCTCCGCGCGGTGAGATCTCGCTTTGCCTGATAAGGCGAGGGCGAATATAACCCGCATAAAAAGTTAAAAAAGAGTAAATGGTGGAACAGGAACAGCAGGTAAGGCTCAGTCTGTCAGCGGGTTGATGCCGACAAACGTGGGGTGCAGTGATTGTGTCATTGCGAGGAGAAGTATACGGGATAGGGGGGCTAAACTCAACCGGTGCGGGGATAGCTTATGTTTTGAATAAGATGGTTTTCTATTGAGCCCAAAGAACGCGCCGGGTAAATACAGAAATCATCAGCGCGGCAAGGGCGATGGTCGCCATGCCCCATGAAAAATTGGTGGCGTGAGCGATGAAACCTATTACTGGTGGGCCGAGCAAAGTGCCTATCGACCCCATTGTCGTCACAGCCGCGAGAGCCACCGCACCATTTTTAGCTGCTGCTGCATACACGCAGGGCGAGACGGCTGCCACACCCAAACCAACTAAAAAAAATCCTAGTAATGCCGGAATGAAACCACCGCTTAATAAAGCCAGTGCTAAGCCTGCGCTGGCCAGCAAGCCACCCGCTGTCAAGATCGTTTCCGGGTTCCACCTGGCACGCCAGCCATCGCCGAACCAGCGCGCCAACAGCATTGCTCCGGCGACGCTGGCGATGCCCATTGGCGCCATTTGCGGTGACGCGTCTGTGACTTCTTTTAAATACAATGCTGACCAATCCGACATTGAGCCTTCAACGATTGTGCCGCACAAAGCGATTAAGCCCAGCCATAAGGCCATGCCGCTTGGGAGCTTGATATGTTTGGCATCAGCCGTATCCGTGGCCCTTATCGCATCGGGGAGTAAATGTGGAATGATTAATCCTAAGCCCAGCCAAAGTATTAAGGCGCTGATAAAAAAATGTACGACGATAGAATCAGTCATGGTGGTGATCGCTGAGGCAAAAGCCGCAGCGATCAAACTGCCCAAACTAAACACAGCATGCAGGCGCGACATGATGGGTTCTTGCCCGGCCAGTTCGACTTCAACGCCTTTGGCATTCATGGCGACATTCAAACAACTGATGACGATGCCTTCGCTGGCCATGACCGTCATTGCCAGCGGATAGCTCGGTGCATATGCCAGGCAGAGCAGTAGCACTGGAAGGATACTGCCGGCCAAAATGCAGAGTTTTCGTGCGCCTAGTTTGTGCAATAAAGTCGCAGTCACCGGGAAAGAAAATACTGCACCCAATCCGCAAGCGAGCAGCAATATGCCGACTTCAGCCGTGCTTAAATGTAGTTGTGTTTTTAAAGCTGGAATCCGCGATGCCCAGGTGCTGAAATTGAAGCCCAAGATTAAAAAAAGTGTCGCAACGGCATATTGGCTGCGACGTATCGACGCTAAAGAAGTGGGCATCGCTATTGCTGATATCGACATAAAAATCTATTGGGATAATGTGAGTTGGTTAAGGGTGAAGAAATTTTCTAAGCATTCTACAATTTAATGCGCCAAATCTTTCGACATGATTATTCCCAAGATTTTATCGCTATCGGCATTCAACTCCCAGAACATGGCACCACGCAAACCGTTGGATTGTATGTACGTGTCTTTCAGATGAATAGAAATTTCATCATCGTAAGTGATGACAGTTTTTTCTGCGGCATTGTATAAATACGGCACTTTTGTCCTGCTGTTCCAATAGCGCGTATAGCCAAGTCCAGCGATGGTGTATTTACCGGCAGGGTCTTTTTTTAAATACCCCTGTTTGATCAAATAAGAGAACGTGAAGGTGTTGCCAGTTGTGCCGGCAGTCGCGGCACCCGTACATGCTTGATTCATGCCCTTGGTTTTTCCTGCATTGCAACCTAGCCAGCCATAGCCATAAAACGGCATGCCTAGCGTGAGTTTTTTGGCTGGAACACCTGCCGCCAAATATAGTTTGATACTGGCATCGGCACTGCGTGCTTCAGGCTCGCGCGGGTCGTTGAACAATGGTGCGTTAAAGCCGCTACGCTTATCAAAAGGGCCGTGATAATCGTAGGTCATGACATTGATCCAATCTAGGCTTTTGGCAAGTTGGGCCATCCAGGTGTTTTTTCCATCAATATCGTTGACGTAATCCGCCCCGGCACCAGATGCAATCGTGATGTAATAATGTTTGCCATCGGCGGCGCCTGCCTTGTCAAAGGCAACACGCAGTTCTTGCGCCAGCTGAATGAAGTTCGTCTTGTCGTTGGGTCGTTGACAGACCTTATCGGCCGCACATGGCAGCCCGATTGTTGTAGGGTATTCCCAATCGAGGTCGATACCATCGAGGTGATGTTGCCGTATCAGTGTCACTGCAGAAGTAGTGAAGTTGGCTCGCGTTTCCGCGCTGGCGGCCATGTCAGAGAATCGATTTGACCAGACCCATCCACCTATCGAAGGCAATACTTTTAGCTGAGGATTGATACTCTTCAATGCCACCAGATCACTCAGGTTTTTTGTGTCGAGCAGGCTGTTACCCAAGGTGACTGCGCCATCAGGCAGTTTGATTGGTGTGCCTTCACTATTCTTGCATGGGGACTCCAAAAAATTCTCGGACGTAGCATCATCTTGATGGTCGGATGCGCTGTTGCCGTGCATGCCGTTCCAGCAAATATCAAGGAAGGCGTAGTTAATGACGGTCAAATTTTTTGCTGCAATATTGTCTGGATTGGCGGAAAATTTGTCTGAAGTCCATGACGGAAAATAGCCAATGATTTCGTACTTATCTGTTGATGGTTTCATGGAAGCATTAGTCATCGATTTCAGGTAAGCACTGTTATTATTTGAACTGGGATTATCCGATTCGGCGGCATAAATACTCGTACATACATTCATCAATAGTAGCGCTGCGACTGAGATGCGCAGCATGAGATGGTTTTCTTTGGGGACAGAATTATTTTTCACAGGCTTTCCTATCTATTATTAAGCACAAAGCAAATTTCATCACTTGGTTCGGCATGGGCTAACCGTTTGGTATTTTACCCACAAGCGTCCATGTCCAATTGTTCGACGACATTTCTAAATTCCGGGCAATAAAAAAATCCCCCGTCATCTCATGACAGATGCGAGGGCAAGGGAGTAGCAAAATACTGCGATAGCTTATGATGGTTTGATCAAGCAGACTATCCAGATATGTACCCAGTGTGCCAAGTAGTTTTACTGATACGCATAACATATAGCGGCGCAAGATTTCTGCACACTGGCAAATGTCTTTGCCGGCTGTTTTGACGAGGATCAACTCTTCGAGGTCAATATTCTGTCAATATCGGCTTATTATTGGCGAAATCATCAAACGAAAGTCTATGCATGAGCGATTTACAACAAGCAAATGAACCAGACCTGATCATGAATGTAGTGTATGACGATATCGTGATTGGGCAAACGGCAACCCAGACCAGAACACTTACCGGAGAGGATATCCGGGCTTTTGCGATTGTTTCTGGCGACGTTAATCCAGCACATCTGGATGCCGAGTATGCCGCGCACAGTTTGTTTCATGGTGTGATCGCGCACGGCATGTGGGGTGGGGCATTGATCTCTACTGTTCTGGGAACACAATTGCCCGGGCCCGGCACGATTTATCTTGAACAGGATCTGCACTTCGTTAAGCCGATACGCATAGGTGATACGCTGACGATCTCGGTGGTGGTTGTCAGTAAAGATGATGTTAAGAAGCATGTCTCACTGGATTGCCTCATCACCAATCAGCTAGGTGCACAAGTTGTGTTAGGCAAGGCGCATGTCATTGCACCAACGGAACGGATCAGTCGCCAGCGCACGCACCTGCCAACCATGGCAATGTTTGATCTGGGTGCCCGTCAGGAAGCCTTGTTGATGAGCGTGCGCGATCTGGCGCCGGTACGTTGCGCGGTGGTTCATCCGTGTGATGCCCAATCGCTGATAGGCGCATTGGATGCCGCAAAGAAGGGCTTGATTATTCCGGTACTGGTGGCGTCGATAGCGAAAATTACCTCTGTAGCAAAAGCAGCTAATGTCGATATTAGTGGCATCGAATTAGTCGATGTGCCGCACAGCCATGCCGCAGCAGAAAAAGCGGTACAGATGGCGGCAGCCGGCGAAGTTGAAGCCTTGATGAAAGGCAGTTTGCATACCGATGAATTGATGGCTGCGGTAGTGCGATGCCCAGGCTTGCGCACCAAGCGGCGGCTCTCGCATGTTTTTCATCTTGATGTTCCGATGTATCACAAAGTGTTGCTCTTGACTGATGCGGTACTCAATATTGCGCCGAACCTGATGGAGAAAAGTGACATCTTACAAAATGCCATCGATCTGGCGCATGCACTAAACATCAGCGAGCCGAAGGTTGCGATTCTGTCTGCGGTGGAAACGATTAATCCACAAATCGCTTCGACCATCGATGCTGCTGCACTGTGCAAGATGGTGCAAAGAAAACAGATTACGGGTGCGCTGGTCGATGGCCCACTGGCTTTTGATAATGCCATCTCTGCTGTCGCGGCCCAGATCAAGGGCATAGAATCTTCAGTTGCCGGGCATGCCGATATTTTGATGGTGCCAGATATGGAGTCAGGCAATATGCTCGCCAAGCAACTCGAGTATCTTGCCGGGGCCTCAAGTTGCGGCGTGGTGCTTGGTGCGCGCGTGCCTATCGCATTAACTAGCCGCGCCGATAATGCAGCTTCGCGCGTCGCTTCTGCCGCACTTGCCAAACTGCTGGCACATCAATACCGTAACCAGACGCCATGAGTGAATCTGCTGATGTCGTCCTGGTAGTTAACTCAGGATCTTCATCGATCAAATTTGCGCTTTACCCGCGCACGGATAAGTCAGGTGTTGCCACGTTGATGACAGGGATGATTGACGGACTTGCATCCGGCGATGCGATAACAATCAGCATAAAAAATACCCAGGTATCGACCAGGCTTCCGGTTCAAGTGAGCGAGCTCAGCAGGTTTGATGATGCACTTGATGCGCTGCGTAAGCTGATCGCACAGCAGATCGCTGACCTTAAGCTAGTTGCGGTAGCGCACCGCATTGTCCATGGCGGCGAGCGCTATACCGATTCGATTATTGTGGATGATACTGCGCTGGCTTATTTGCAAACACTCATTCCTCTCGCACCTCTACACCAATCGCATAATCTGGCGGGCTTGATTGGCTTTGCCAAAGCCTACCCTGGGGTGCCACAGATCGCTTGTTTTGATACTGGCTTTCATCAAGATTTACCTGCACTTGAGCGCGCGCTACCGTTGAATAAATCCTTGCGTGATCAAGGTCTGCGGCGTTTCGGTTTTCATGGCTTGTCGTATCGATTTGTGGCGGCACGTCTTGCGGAAGAATCGCCTCGCGCAAATCAGCGCATGCTGATGGCGCACTTGGGCAATGGCGCTAGTCTCTGTGCGACCTTGAATGGCAAAAGTCATGCAACGACAATGGGTTTCTCTACCTTGGATGGCTTGATGATGGGCACCCGCTGTGGCGCACTTGATCCCGGCGTATTACTGTATTTGTTGAATCAAGGCTGGGATAGCAAGAGACTCGAAACAGCTTTATATCAAGAATCCGGCTTGCTTGGTGTATCGGGCGTCTCGGCAGATATGCGTACTCTGCGCGCCAGCACAGATGAATCTGCTGCATTTGCGATTGCCTTGTTCACCCACAAAGTGATTCGCGAATCTGGCGCGCTGATTGCCTGCCTAGAAGGGATTGATGTGTTGGCATTTACCGGCGGGATAGGTGAACACGATTGCGTTTTGCGTC
>JANYFV010000508.1 GCA_025359635.1 Undibacterium sp.
AACGATTTTTGTCGGCACACTATCCCATCAATAATCTCTTTCGCATTCGGCGTTTTCATGCAACAGCTTCAGGATATCGCGAGGCGCGCCAACACGCATTTTTAACATGGAACGAGGCAAGTTGCGCCCATGGTTTCAACACCGTATAAAAGTCAGGTCGATTTGGAGTAAACTCGCCCAAGGAAAATAATATTTCATTTTTCGCTCAGCAAGTTGACAGTACCTTTTGCACTTCTCTCCAGGGTTTCAAAGTTGACGTGTCAGGGATTGCTGCGCTAAGAAAAGTAAAAATTGACCTAGGTGATTATCAATCAATACGCAATGCGCCTATTCTTCATGTTTTGAAATGGCGTCTCGTTCTTCTGCGGTCTTACTCAGCCAACGAAGATAGATCATTTTTTCAAGGGGTCTACCTATGACAAATAGCAATAAAACTATCGTCAGGGCGACGCCAGCAATTTGCCATAAGCCCATACCGCAAACCATACCAAGAGCCGCTGTTACCCAAATTGAGGCGGCCGTTGTTAATCCATGCACTCTTTCTTTCGACGGGTCGTGAATAATTACACCAGCGCCGAGAAATCCGACTCCTGTTATTACACCTTGTATAGTTCGCCCCACTGCAGAGGGATCATAGGTTCCTTGGTTAAGCGAAAAATGCATACTCGCCATCGTCACAAGTGATGCCCCTAATGCTACTAGACCAAGTGTCTTAATGCCCGTAGGTTTTCCGTGTAGATTTCGATCAAGACCAATCACGCAACCAATCAATACTGCGGACAGGAGTCGGAAAATAATTTCAGAATATTCAATCATCGTGACGATCACCTTGTGTCTTACAAAAATTAAAATGGTTTTTAGGACACTTAAACAGTCTGTCATAAGTGGAAAGTGAGAGTTTAACCCGCGCCACCAAAATCTTAACGTTAAATCGACGTGTTTTTAAAATTTTTGTGTCAGAATTATGATCACTTAAACTTCTTAATTTCTCATGATGATTACACCTCGCATCTCACTATTTATTTTACTTTCTTCAATTGCCCTCTTGCAATGCGCTGTGGCGTATTCAGCCGAAGAACAAGAGAAATTTGTAGAGCAAGAAAAGAAAATTGAATATAAATTGACACCATCCTATTACTCTTCCACAGATGGGAATAATGCCTCGGATATCAACCTTCGCGGAAGCGTGGGTCAACACACTGTGTGGCTAGGTATTTATAGCGATAAAAATAATTACCACCAAGAGCGAGTCGGGTATGAAAATAGATTGGATTTTGGACTTACAAGATGGGTTTTATCTGCGCAACTTGCTAGCGGCGGATTCATCGGCGGCTCGGTCACAACAGAAATTGGCGGAGACACTTTCGGTATACTTGGCATTGGGAGAACAAATTTACGTGATTATTACAATTTAAATTTTGACCCGAATGACGCAATAACGATAGGTATTGGAACCCGTGCAATTGCAAAAACTGAATTATCCTTTTTCCAGGTGAGGGATGATCGTTTAGATACGCAGCAGCAGGTTACCCATTTTGTATGGCGTTTTAAACCATCAGAATCGCAAAGAATAACGATCGATACCTCATATAAAAGCGGGTTGATCAGTGATAATAAATTTATTAAGGGATATGGATTATCAATTACGTATGACTATCATTCCTATTTTGTCCGTATCGCTAAAGATCAATATGCGAATTTCAATGATAGTGATCTCACTCGATTGTCTGTAGGTATGCGTTTTTGATGTTGTCAGAAATAATGAGCCGATAATCCAGCATTGATTGAAATAAAACGCACATAAATCATGACGAACTTTTTACAACGTTTAATACATGTCAAACCGTTGCGCCAATTCATGGTACGCCCCAGGCTTTTTATTTGCATTCTGATCGGTATTGCAACAATTTTTTTTCTGCCGACGTCTCTTGCCCAACAGCAAATCACAAGAGTAATTATTGGATGGAATGTCGGCGCAATTCTTTATCTATTGCTTGCGGCCAGAATGATGTTCTGGTCATCACATGAACGCATGCGCAAACGCGCCTTACAGCATGATGAAGGGCGAATGATCATCCTGACCTTGGTCGTGATCGCTGCCCTAATGTCAATCGGTGCCATTGTGGCGGAGCTAGCCGTCGTCAAAGAGATGCACGGTACTTTACGCTATGCCCACATCGCTCTCACCGTACTCACTATCCTGTCGTCTTGGGCATTTACTCAGTTAATGTTTGCATTGCATTATGCGCATGACTATTATGCGGCCGAAGCCAGGGGGAAATCGGGTGGGTTGGAGTTTCCAGGCGGGCACGCCCCAGATTATGGAGACTTTCTTTATTTCGCATGTGTCATCGGTACTTCTGGTCAGACAGCAGATGTCAGCTTCTCATGCCGCACATTGCGAAGAGTTGGCACAGTTCATTGTGTCCTCGCATTTTTCTTCAACACAACCTTATTGGCGCTGACAATCAATATTGCCTCCGGCTTATTTTGAACGAGTCAACCAACAAAAAAAACAACAAGGATATTCAATTCATTTAGTCCTCATCACATTTCCAGCTTGTCCAGAATTGGTGTCTCATCTTTCTGGAAATGAATTCTCCCGGGTTGGAAAACATACTCAAAAAAACTAAACTACAGTCAACGCAAATGTAAATGTTTGCGTTATAAGTTTACATAGGAATTGTTATGACACGCAAGAATAAGGTTTTGCATGATCGAGGTCCAATACCAATCTCATTTTTATTACTAGCTTGATGAGTGGAGTATTCGCTCAAACTGTGTTCTTGTCAGAAAGACCTATGGAAGTAATAACTATAGTGGCCGCATCGTTAAATGACAACTCGGCACGGCGACTGTACGCGCAGCTAACACAGAGACAATGCCGAAATTCTCAATTTCTGCTTAAATTGTTGTGCATTAGGTGTTACAGATTTTTGTTTTTAATATTTTAGCTGATTGCTTCACTCGAAAACACGTCCTAAATCGCATGTATTTAGTAAGCCTCGGTAATTTTAAATTTGCATTTTATTTCGGTGGTGATCAGATATCGCCATCGACGTTACTTAAATTGTCTATGCTCACCGCATAGCACAACTTCTCTTTCTGGAGCATATTTTGAAGAAAATCGTTTTAGCAACCGCTGTTTTGCTCACTGGCTGCGTTGTCGCACCACCTCCGCGCGTAGTTTATGTGCGAACCCCATCTCCTTTGTTAGTTTATCAAGCGCCTCAACCTCAGCCGGTAGTGAGCGTATACGTTGATCCACCATTATTTCAACCTGCACCAATTCGGATTGAATGGGCACCGCCACCAATGTTGGTTGAAACAGTGGCACCAATGCCGTATGAGGGTGCTATTTGGACTGGCGGCTATTGGGTATGGGAAGGAAACTGGGTGTGGGCATATGGTCGCTGGGCGCCACCGCCGCAACCGGGTTATGGCTGGGTCCATCCCTATTATGAAAATCGCGGTGGATCGGTTGTTTTCGTTAACGGCTTTTGGGCTGCGCCTGGCGTTACTTTCGTAGCGCCTTCCATAAGTGCCAATATTGCGATCGGAGTCGTGGGCGTGGGAGTAGTTGCTGGCTTGCGTCCTATCGGTCCTCAAGGTATTTTCGTACCGGCCCCTCCGGGATCGCATTTCGGTTTGATCGTGCCTGCTCCAATCGGAACCCCGCCTGCCGTTGTGACTGGTGTTCCACCAATCATTAGAGAGGGTATGCGCATCAACATCAATAACAACAATTCGACAACCGCTAACAATAATGTCACCACCGTGCGCAATGTGACGAATATCACTAACGTAACAATCGTCGCACCACCGAGCGCAACTGCGAATGGCCAAGCGGTAAATACATCGGTACCTGCGCAATCACACATGGCTGCAGCAATGCCTCCTGTTGTGAAGTCATTTGCTCCAGAGCCGGTGTCAACCAAGGCGATACCGGCGTACGTTTCAGGACGGCAGCCAATCGCATTGCCGCCTGCTCAAGTAGTTCGTGCGGAAGTGACGCCAACTTTTGCACAACCACACATGGCCGAACCAACCCGTCCGGTTGCGCAAGTTGCGAAAGCACCACCGCCAATTAACGCCCCACAGGGAGTTCACGTAGCTGGCGTCGCAACAAGTTCTCCCAATGAAGTGTCTGCACGCACTATTGGCACTACACCAAATGCTGGCAACCACGGCTTACAAAAGACAAACGTAACGCCACCTGCTCAGCGTGAGAAACAAGAAAACGTGAATCATTCGCCCCAACAATCTTCAGCTTTAAAAGATCCGTCAGCGAATCCACCAAAACCACCAGCAGTAGTGAAAGCACAAAAATCAAATGAAAGTTTACAAAAACCACACGAAGGAAAAAAAGTGAAGGAAGACGGAAAGTCTGCAGAGAAACACGAAAAGGAGTGATCGCAATCATTGCTTCACACGGACGCGATTTGAAATTCCCTCTAACTGAGGGATAAAAAATCTATCTGGCTAACCAATAGTAGCCAGATAGACACGGAATTCAGCAGCGTTTAGGCTGCTGATCGCGCAATCAGAGAAAATCTGATATGGCGGTAGCAACGGTCTTTATTTTTTCAATCCTCATCGCGTTTTTTCATTCAAGTTGTATGGATTTCACCTTGCATTTGGATGGTCGAATAAAAGAAGTCACAGTTCCAATCGGTTCGTACACAAATTTGCTTGAATTAGAGAGCCATATTTGGTCTTAAAGGACCCCAATATCTTTTGCTTTGACACCGCTAAATATACGATCAATTTGTCCAGTGTTTAATCCATA
>JANYFV010000547.1 GCA_025359635.1 Undibacterium sp.
ATAAGCCTGATGACATTTCCCTGTGGGTTTGCGATTCGGTAGTGCGTGCGCCGATGGCGGTCCAGGCGATCAAGTCACCCAGATATTGTGGCGAGATCGGGTCTAGCGCTTCGGTGCCGGTCGGTAAGCCAAGTTCACAGACATCGAGCAAGAATTTGCGCGCCAACTCCATGCCTTGATCAACGCGGAAAGAATCGTCCATGGCCGGGTCATTGATATACCCTTTCCAGCCGGTGGTGGTGCGTGGTTTTTCAAAGTACACGCGCATCACCAACAACATCGTATCTTTGACTTCTTCCTGTAAAGCTTTCAGGCGTCTGGCGTAATCGAGACCGGCAATTGGGTCATGAATAGAACAAGGGCCGACCACCACAAACAAGCGCTTATCTTTACGCTCTAAAATATTACGCAAGGCAATCCGGCCATCGTTGACGGCATTCGCGGCCAATTCAGATAAGGGCAGGCGGGTATGGAGATCTTCTGGCGATGGCATGCCGTCAAACGAGGTGACGTTAATATTTTCTAAATCTTGACTGTTCATGGTGACTTTTTGTAAAGATAATCGAGTGGAAATATGCGCTATTATGGCCGATGTTTTGTGCGAAGCACAAAAGCTTAGTTAAAGTATCAAATAAAATGAACTTCTTGTAGAGTTTTTACTCTGAGTGAGGTTCTTAAAACCATACTAAGAAAGCGCAGATTTATTCGATTTCGTCATCCTCGCGAATGCGGGGATCCAGTTTTCAAGCTGTTCGCGAAGCAACATAGCAGTCGTGCTTCGCACGAAGTAAATGAAAACTGGATCCCCGACTACAGCATTCGGGGATGACGAATAAATCCGCGCTTCCCTAATAAACACAAAACCGAGCCAAAAATATGACACTTAAAAAATCCATACAACTTGCCGCCATGTTGCTTGTGCTAGGCGGCGCTCATACTGAAATTTTTGCTACGACTAGTGTTGCTGCCGCCAATAGTGGCAATGCGGCGACCAGTCTTGACGCGCGCCGGGCAGCACTGAACTCTCTACTCGCTGAACAATGGGAATATAAACTGCGCACCAGCCCAGAATTTGCTTCCATTTTGGGTGATAAACGTTATAACGATAAGCTGAGTGATTTTTCGCAGGCAGCGATCGATGCAGATCAAAAAGCAGATGCAGATTTTTTGAAGCGCTTTTCTGCCATAGATAGCAAGGGCTTTACGGTTCAAGAACAGCTGAATAAAATTTTGATGGTGCAGCAGCTAAAGAGTAGTGTCGCAGGAGTACGCTTTAAAGATTGGCAAATGCCAGTCTTGCAAAATTCTGGTATTCACCTCAATACGCCTGAGATGGTTGCGATGTTGTCATTTGTAACCGTCAAAGACTATGACGATTACGTGGCGCGCTTAAACGCTTTGCCATTGGCATTTGATCAAACAATTATTCAAATGCAAAACGGTATCAAAAATAAATTGATGCCACCACAATTTTTGTTAGAGAAAATCGCACGTCAATGTGATGATATTGCGGCTTTGAAGATTGATGCAACGCCATTTACGCAACCTCTCAATAAATTTCCGGCAGATTTCTCTGATGCTGACAAGCAGCGTTTGAGTGTTGCCGTCAAAGCCGCTGTTGAACAGAAAGTAGTGCCAACGTATCAAAAATTCGCCAAATTTGTCCGTGAAGAATATGTCCCGCATGGCCGTAAAGAGGTGGGTCTCTGGTCTTTGCCAGACGGTGCTGCACGCTACAAATACAAGGCAAAAGAATCGACTACCACTGATCTGGCGCCCGAGTACATTCATCAACTTGGCTTGCGCGAAGTGAAACGCATAGAAGATCAAATGTTGGGTGTCGCTAAAAAACTGGGTTACGCCGATCTGAAAAGCTTCAATGCAATGGTGTTGATAAATCCGGATTTACATCCAAAGTCGCGACAAGAAATTTTGGATCTCTACAATAAATACACGGACCAGATGTACGTCAAATTACCTCAATTATTTGGTCGCCTGCCGAAGGCAAAAGTGACCATTATGCCGGTAGAAGAATTTAGTGAAAAAGAGGCTCCAGGCGCTTCGTATAATCAAGGTGCCGCCGATGGTTCTCGTCCGGGTCACGTTATGGTGAATACCGGTGATTTTGCCAATCGCGCCACTTTGTCGATAGAAACAACGGCATTGCATGAAGGTGTGCCAGGCCATCATATGCAAATTTCAATTGCACAAGAATTACCCGAGTTGCCACAGTTCCGTGCGCAAGGTGGTTACAATGCTTTTGCTGAAGGTTGGGCTTTATATTCAGAGCGTCTAGGCGAAGAATTGGGCTTTTATCAAGATCCATATAGCTATTATGGCCATCTGCAAGACGAGATGTTGCGCGCGATACGTTTAGTGGTGGATACTGGTTTGCATTATAAAAAATGGAATCGCCAGCAAGTCGTCGATTTTTTCCATGATCATTCAGGCATCGAAGAAGTTGAAGTGCAAAGCGAAACCGATCGTTACATTGTCTGGCCAGGCCAGGCTTTGGGTTACAAAATTGGCCAACTCAAGATCATTGAGTTACGTGACTATGCAATGAAGAAACTGGGAAAGAAATTTGATATCCGCGCCTTTCATGATGAGGTTCTGGGCGCTGGTTCATTGCCTTTGGATGTGCTGGAACAGCGAATTCATGCCTGGGTGAAGACCAAAAGCTAATATAATTCGCTCAGGATTTTTAAGGCAAACGTGAGCTTTAAAACCTTGGGCTTTGCTGGAGAAGTCGTGCGCCAGATAGGGAAATTTCTGCATTTCCCTATTTTTTCGCCAAAATTTTAATATACGCGAGTAGAATCAAAAGACCACAGGCATATTTCATTTTCTGGAGGCAACATGGGTGCATTTGCAATGCCAATTTACATGGTTGACTTTACCCCCAAATCTATCGCGGCGCTGACTTCTCAGGCGGCCATTGATGGCAATGAAGTTGAGGTGGATGTCTATGATAAGAACGACGTAACCATTAAGCTAGAGGCCAAAGGCTTCCGTGTTAAAGAGAATAGAGACATGTTTCGTATTGTCGTCAGCGCTGACAGCATTCATAACGAACATGACTGGAACTTTACCATCTTGCGTGATTCAGCTGATCGTAGCCGCAAGAAACGATAAATCCTAGAGCACACAACTACTTTAATCTATTTTTATATCATGAGTGTCTGACAAAGTCGGATAACGATACGCATGATTTAAAAATCGAATTATCCCTTCCACATTCTTTGTAAACCGGTATCGGTGTGTATCCAGCCACCTTTGGCGCTAGGCCGATAGTAAAAACCGACACCGCCTTGCCTGAAGCTTTGGATTAATTCGCCTAAGACCTCCTCATGTAATTGCGCAATGCGTATGTCCGCTGCGCGCCCTTCCAAATGCAAGGATTTACGTGCTGCCGGAATACCTTCTTCAATCAGACGTTGATTCGATTCTGGCGTACGGTAACCGGATAAAATTTCCAGTGGCTTGGTCATGCCGAAGCGGGCGATAAAGGCTTGGGTTGCCCATAATGTTTCCAACAATTTTGGATCAATTGCCGCAGATTTTTTTCCATTCACATCGCGTAATAAATGACACACTTGCTGGTAAGCAGAATCGAGCATTTCGCCATCTTTCCAGTACAAGATATTGACATGCTCGCCACTAGTCGGACGCACCAGATTGAGTGTGCGTGGCTTGATCCAAAATTCTAAATCTAAGGCCTGAGAATCAAATAAATCCGGTGGTGGTGCTAGCTTGCTATGTTTATCTTCAGGCTCTTGCGCCAAGAGTGCGGGCGCGCGTAATCCGGTAAATAGACCAGCGGCAGTGAGCAGCATGGTCTTTTTTAATATGTTGCGGCGGGTGGTCATAGAATTGGTTTTGTCCTGGCTACTAAAATTAGAATTTTTTGTTTTACTTCAGTCGACGATAAAGAAACAAAGAATTCCTTTTAGCCGCAGAGGTGCAGAGAACGCAGAGAAAAATCTTTGAGGGATGTTTCTGCGTACTCTGCGCCTCTGCGGCGAAGGGCTTTTCATCAACGGCCTACTCAGCTGGACGATCACAATTTATTCAATACTTTGTCGACTGGGCTAAAGCGCAAGCGAAACGCGTCAGGCATTGCCGAACCGAGTAATGGCCGCAAATACATACGGAATGCATCTGTCACATCGGTACCGCTGGCGCTGATAAATTCGTCTTCCATCGTGCGTGTTTTTCCGGCGACTGCTTCCAACGGCAACAGATCGTAATCGACAGAGTAAAAACCGGTGCGACGGATCGCGACCGAGCCATTGTTTTTGCCCCACATCGCAAACTGTACGGCTTTCTCGCCGACTTCTCTCGCTTCACGCTGATCGACATCTGAGACGCAGCCGATGAACGATCGTTGTAAGTAGCCAAAGGTATCACCACGCACGCGCTTGATGCCGAGTTTGGTTTTGATTTCTTCACACAATAAATCTGCCAGTGCGCCGGTACCGGAGAGTTGTACGTTGCCATGCGCATCATGCTCAAGATCTTTGGCTAGCAGGCTAAGGATAGGTGTGCCTGCTGCATCGTGGATGCCTTCTGATACGGCAATCACACAGCGTCCATAACGCTCGTAGGTCGCCTTGACGTCAGCCAGAAATTTTTCGATGACGAAGGTGCGCTCAGGCAGATAAATCAGGTGCGGGCCATCTTCAGGGAATTTTTTACCGAGTGCCGATGCCGCTGTCAAAAATCCGGCATGGCGCCCCATCACTACACCAACATACACGCCAGGCAGAGCCGCGTTATCCAGGTTCGCGCCGGCAAAGGCTTGCGCCACAAAGCGCGCGGCAGAGGGGAAGCCTGGCGTATGGTCGTTGCCGACCAAGTCGTTATCGATGGTTTTCGGGATGTGAATGCAGCGTAGCGGATAGCCCGCTTTTTGCGCTTCCAAACTAACGATGCGCACGGTATCAGACGAGTCATTGCCACCGATATAAAAAAAATGTTCAATCTCGTGGGCACGCAAGACTTTAAAAATTTCCTGACAATATTTTTCATCCGGCTTATCGCGGGTAGAGCCTAAAGCGGAAGACGGTGTGCTGGCGACTAATTCCAGGTTGTGGCTAGTTTCTTGCGTCAGATCAACAAAATTTTCGTCGACAATACCGCGCACGCCGTGTCTGGCACCATAGATGCGTTCGACCTGGCGAAAGCGCCGTGCTTCCAAGACTACACCGGCTAGTGATTGATTAATCACGGCAGTCGGCCCGCCACCTTGCGCTACCAATATTTTTCCTGACGCCATTATTGCTCTCCATCGCTAGCTGTTGAAAAAGAATTTAGCTGATCTTGCCATTTCATCGCCCGTGAAGCAAGTGCTTTTGTCCGCCGTACTGTTATGGACTAATTCGGTGTAACTGTATCTGTTATGTGTCCGGTTCTACATGTCACAATAGCGTATCCGTATTTTTGATTTTCGCCGCGCCTGATGATGCTCACCACAGAACAACTAAATCACTTTACCACCAACGGCTATCTGATATTGCCAGCATTGGCTGATACCGGATATTGCTCCTCAGTGATAGCGCTGGCCGAGCAAGCCTTGAGTGAAGATACCGCACCGATCGAGTACGAAGCTGATACCCGCTACCCCGGTGCACCGATCTCGCGTGATGCTGAAGGCGGGCAAACCGCAAGGCGTTTGTTGCAAGCCGTTTCGCGCAGCCCCTTGCTGGCAAATTGGGCCACCAGCGAACCCTTGTCGCAACCCTTACGCCAATTGCTTGGTGACGGAGCGCGCTTGTCGCAGGTGCATCACAACTGCATCATGACCAAGCAGCCGCGTTTCTCTAGCCTGACCGGCTGGCATAGAGATAGTCGTTACTGGCAATTTCAACGTGCTGAATTGGTCTCTGTGTGGCTGGCATTGCGCAATGAAACGGTAGAGAACGGATGCCTTTTAGTCTTACCTGGTTCACATTTGTGGACAGTGACGCCAGATCAACTCGATGGCGCACTATTTTTGCGGGCTGATTCAACACAGAATCAGCGGCTATTAGCGCAGGCCATTACCGTGCCTTTGCAGCAAGGCGATGTCTTGCTATTTCATAGTAATTTATTTCATGCTGCCGGCTGTAATCAGACTACGCAGACTAAACTCTCACTGGTATTTACCTACCGTGCGGCAGATAATCCACCAATGCAGGGTTCACGTTCTGCCAGTATCGATGAAATTGAAATTTGAAACTTTGTAATAAGAGACTTTTGAGCTAATTATTGTCGTCGAGCGGGAGTGAGAACCAAAAAATGGTTCCTAAAGCTGGCATCGAATCAAAACCGATTTCGCCTTGCATCGCATTGATTAAAGACTTGCTAATTTTTAGTCCAAGCCCAGTACCACCTTGCTCGCGCGTATTGCCACTATTTGCCTGGGCAAATGCGCCAAAGACCTCTTTTTGAAAATCGATAGGAATACCGATACCATGATCTTCCACTTCGACTAATGCCACGTCATCGGCCATACTAATGCGGATGTCAACCTGTTGCGAATCGCCTGAGAATTTTGCGGCATTTGACAATAAATTTGCCATGACTTGCGCAAGCCGATTTGCGTCTGCCTTTACCATTGCTCGTAGAGGATGAGCATCATAGACAAACTTAACGTCGAATGCTGCGGCATATCCCGAGTTGTCTTGAATACTCTGCTCAACAAGCGGCACCAAATCAAGTGACGTTAAGGATAAACTGACTTTGCCCGAGTCGATTTTTTCCATATCCAGCAGATCATTAATGAGCAATACCAATCGCTGGCTATTTTTTTGCGCAATGCTGATCAACTTCATCGCGGAGTCTGATATGGCACCACCAACTCCAGCTTCCAGAAGCTTGAGTGAGCCGTGGATAGACGTAAGCGGAGTACGTAGTTCATGACTCACGGTCGAGACAAATTCTGCCTTTAATTTTTCCAGGCGACGACGTTCAGTAATGTCACGAATCGCCACATAAATCGCTGGTTCACCATCATAAATCAAGGATGTTCCCTGGACTTCAACCTCAATGACGGTGCCATCCAGTTTGAGATATTTTTGCTCTGAAACCGTTCCGCTGGTTCCGTTTTCCATAAAATTGTCAATTCGCGCTAACACCAGTTTATGAAAATCCCGGTGCACCAGTTCGAGTAGTGGTTTTTCCACTAAGTCTCGGGCAGATGCGGCACCAAATAGTTTAATGGCAGCAGGATTAACATACAGCATTTTGCCATGTCGATGTACAGCAATAGGCTCGGGTGACCATTCAACAAGATTGCGGTAGCGTTCTTCACTCTCATGCACGGCGGTTGCATTTTTTTGACGTTCTAGTTCAAAGCTATGAAGTTGATTTCGCATGTCAATAAGATTGGCCAGCACACTACCTTCCGTGCTTGGTGCCAAAGTGATAGGGCTAGAAAAATCCCCCGTCCCTATTTTAAGTATTTGTCTGTGAACTTCATTGACAGAGCCGCCCAATGTTTTACGTAGGCCTATATACGAGCGCCAGAGGG
>JANYFV010000592.1 GCA_025359635.1 Undibacterium sp.
TTCTCGGTAATGCTGGCGCTGACGCGTATCTGTTGCCTGCCTAGCTCGGCTTCGATTTGCTTCGTCACTGCATCGATGGCCTGGCTATCGTGCTGTTCCATGACGATACGAAAATTTCTGTAGAGCTCGTTTTGCCCAGTCATTTTTGCGTAGGTGGCAGATGTGACATAGGCCATCGCCCCGGTCATTTTTTGTCTGGTAATGCCAACAACCCGAAGTGTTGTAGCACTGCCATGAACGCCCAGGCTGATGCTGTCACCGATTTTGACGCGCGGGAAAGATTCCAGTGCCTTGTCATTTAACACTACCGTATCGGCACCGGCATTTTCATCAGCTAGCCAATGGCCACTTTGCATGCGCAGGCTGATCAGCTGGCTGCCTTCAGGGATGGCGGTAACATTGAGCGAGCCATGGCCGCCGTCAGGATAAGTTCTTTCTATATTCAAACCATCGGGCCGATGGCGCGCCACAGCGCTGCTGCTCCAGGCTTCTACCAGTGTCACGCCGGGGACAGCGCTAATAAGCCGCGTGATTTTTTGTCGCTCTTCTGGTTTGGCTAAATAGATTTCCAGATCGTAGTGGCGTTCGGCCGCCGCGTCGACCAGCTGTTGCTGTGATGCCTTTCGCACATTCAGGCTGCTGATGAACATGGCACCTGCGGTCGCGAGCAAAGTCAGCGTGAGCAACAGGCGGCCACGGCGTCTGAAGCTGTTGCGCAAAGCCATAATCAGGCTGCGATCCATACCAGGAAGGTAGGTCAGCCAATGAAAATTGAGGAGTTTTTTTCCATCAACGTATTTACGCGTGGTGCCAAAGTCGGTCATTGCCGCCTGCGCACTGACATGCGTGGCCTTGATAATAGGCACTGCGGCCATGCACAGAGGAATCAGCACACCGGCCAGCACCAGGGCAAGATAGACATAAGCTGGAACCGCGCCACTGTTCATCGTGAAATTGAGCATGCTCACCAAGATGACGTCAGAGAACGCGCGGCCAGCTGCTAAGCCGGCCGGGGTACCGATGCAAGTCGCCAGAACTCCTATGATCAAGACAAAACTGAAATACAAGGCGGCGATTTGTGAGGATCTGGCACCGATGGTTTTCATCACACCGATCTGACGTACCTGCTGCGCCAACATGCCATCGATGATGGTGGCGGTCAGCACCGCGCTCAAGACTAATGCAATGGCGCTAAACACCAGCAACATAGCGAGGATGGCGGTCATAATCAGCTGATGCGGATGCTCACCCGGTGGCGGTATTCTGATGCGTTCCACCACGTGCCCTTGCTGTTGTATCCAAAGCGCGAGGGCGCTGGCGGTTTGCTCGATGGCGTCGATGTCGAAAGGCTTATTGCTGACGGTGATTTTCAGGTCGCGCAAGTTGTCAGTGAAACCTAGCGCGCGCATGGTATCTGGCGTGGCATAGGCGTAGGCCGACATGCTCGGTACCGGCATCGCTGGGTCATGCGCAGTGCCCGAAACTACGACCTTACGCACACTACCATCGGCCAATTTGACTTGCAGGGTAGCGCCAATCTTGAGCTTGAGCTTCTGCAAAGATGCTTTCTCCAAAAGTATCGTGTCGGGTTGTGGCGGCCAGGCGCCGGCCTCAGGAAAAATGCTATTGATACGTAACTCTTTAAAATCATCGACGATGAACAGGCTGATCGGGTGTAAGCCACCATCTGGCAACTGAAGATTCGCGTCTAGCTTGGCGCTGGCCTGCGCTGCCGCGATGCCGGGGAAGTTGCGGATCTCTTTGATCAAAGTGGCGTCGATATTATCGATTTTTAACATCGCAGAAGCTGGGTTGGTGGCCAGATAGTTTTGCCGGATTTCGCGCGTCAATATGGTGTAACTGCTGAACATGGTGGCCAGGCCAAAGACACCAGCGGCAATAGCCAGCAGCATCATGGCGATGCGGCCAGGTGTCAGTTGTACATCGCGTGCCAGTTTCATCCAACGTGGGCTAAGCGACATGCTGCCTCCCGGTGCTGGTGTTGGAATTTTCGTTTGAATTTTTGTCGGAATTTGCATAGTCTGTTTTGCAGATCACGCCATCGGCCAGGGTAATGCTGCGGCTAAAATAATGGCTATAGTCGCGCTCGTGAGTCACCATCAGCACGGTCTTTCCCTCGGCTACCAATTGCGCGAATAATTGCATGATGCTGTTGGCGGTTTCTGTGTCGAGATTACCGGTTGGCTCATCCGCCACCAAAATCTGCGGATCATTCGCTAACGCCCTGGCGATAGCGGCGCGCTGTTGTTGGCCGCCAGATAAAGCACTGGGCAACTTATCGGCCTGTTCGGCAATGCCTAGTTTTGTCATTAAAGCGATGGCGCGGGGACGGCGTTCGCGGGTAGGATAGCTGTTGCAAAAATCCATGGGCAGCATGACGTTTTCAGCGATAGTCAACGTAGGCAATAATTGAAAGAATTGAAAAATTATCCCGATGTTCTTGCCGCGCCATGCCGCTAGTTCGCTCTGCTTGAGGGCGTGCACTGCGGTCGTGCCGATCAATATCTCGCCGGAACTGGCGTGGTCGATGCCTGTCAAGACATTCATCAAGGTCGATTTTCCGCTACCGGATTTGCCGACTACCGCAACAAACTCCGCTTGACGGATTTCCAGGTCGATATTGTTGAGTGCTGCGAATGCACCCGACGCCGTCTCGTACGTTTTGCTCACGTCTTTTAACATGATCAATGGTCGCGCTATGGTTTGTATCGTCATTTATCTCTCCGATTTTCTGTGGGCCGCATTTGCCGACTGGATGTCATGCAGAAAGCGCCATGGAGAGTATTTAAACCTGTTGGTATTTCTGCTTTGTGTCATGCCATGCTGTTTCTTGCAACACCATGTTTCTGGCACGCTGCAGAAACAATTCAGAAACAAATATGCCCTCAAAAAATTGCGCTGGCTGGAAAAAATAAGTTACCCTAGAAACGGCAGTTGGACGGACATGAATGTGCAATCAGGCCCGTAGCGCTTCCACCGGAATGGTGAACTCAAAAAACGAATATTCTCAAATAAAATCAATTAATTATTGAAACTGAGCAGCGGTCAACTGCCGTTTCTAGGGTTATAAAGCAAGCTATGGAAAAATTTGATCATTTACTGATCGTCGATGATGATGAAGAGATTCGCGATCTATTAAAACAATACCTTGAGAAAAGCAATTTCAAGGTAAGCACTGCTGCCAACGGGCGCCAGATGCGTAGCGTACTTGCCGCAGGTGGCGTTGATCTCATCGTGCTCGACCTGATGATGCCACATGAAGATGGACTGACGTTGTGTCGTGAACTGACAGCAACGCAAACACAGCCGGTGCCGATCTTAATGCTGACGGCCAGAAATGAAGAGGCCGACCGCATCCTTGGCCTGGAAATGGGCGCAGACGATTATCTGACCAAGCCCTTTGCCACGCGTGAATTGCTGGCCCGCATACGCGCCATTTTGCGCCGTACCCGCATGATGCCGGCTCAGCTCGGTGCTCATTCAGGTGCTAAGTCAGGTGACAGTAGTGCGGCCGGTGGGCGGTTGCTACGCTTTGGGATCTGGGCTGTGGATACCCATGCCAGGCATTTAATCGATGACAGCGGGGCGATTGTTTCACTCAGCGGTGCAGAATACCGCCTGTTGCGCGTGTTTCTGGATCACCCGCAACGTGTGTTGACGCGCGATCAATTGCTCAGCCTGACACAAAACCGTGAGTCTGATTATTTTGACCGCTCCATCGATATTCTGGTCAGCCGCTTGCGCAAAAGACTGCGTGACGATTCGCGCGAGCCGCTATATATCAAGACACTCAGAAGTGAAGGCTATATTTTTTCCAGTACCGTATTGCGTGTGGAAAATGCGTCATGAATAAAAAAACGAAAAATATCTGGCCAAAGTCTTTATTTTCGCGTCTGGCTTTTGTCTGGATACTAGCCTTGCTGGTCGGGCATTTAATTGGCAATGTGTATGGATACATCGCAGTGTATGACGATCAAATCGCAAGGACAGATTATTACCTGACCAAAGATCTTTCTGTGTTGTTGCCGATCCTGGATAGCGCAACGCCGGCAGAACGAAGTGACTGGCTTAAAAAAATGCAGCGCCTGGCTTATCGTTATGAATTGACAGATTCTTTTGCATCGTCGTCATCATCGTCTTTAACGACTGTGCCATTGACTACTTTTGTACAACGTGGCCATGCGCTGGTCGCTCCGCTGAAAGAAGAACTGACACGGTCTTATTCGGCGAAAAGCTCAGCGGGTCAAACGCCGGATGAAGCCAGGCGCATGTGTTTTAGGTTGAAAGATGGAAGCGGCCTGATCGCCATCGTCAATAAACCCATTTGGCCTATTGATTGGGGTGGTGGCGTGGTTTTTGCGCTGCAAATTCTGGCAGTCGTTACGTTTACCTGGGTCGCGGTAAAACAAGCAACACGTCCGCTGTTACGGCTGGCCGAAGCAGCCGAAGTATTGGGCTCGTCCTTGCACTGCGAAGCCATACCCGAAGACGGCCCCAGTGAAGTCGCCAGAGCGGCGGTTGCCTTCAACGCGATGCAAGCGCAGATCAAAGATCATCTGGCTGAACGCGTGCAGATATTGGCGGCCATCTCACATGATCTGCAAACGCCTATCACCCGAATGCGCTTGCGAGCGGAATTAATGGACAGTGGCAGCCTGCAAGAAAAATTCCAGGGCGATCTCGATGCCATGCAAGTCTTGGTGGAAGAGGGCATCACCTACGCACGCAGTGCGCAAAGAACCACGGAAGAAATATGTCGCATGGATGTCGATGCCTTGCTCGATAGCCTGGTCTGCGACTACGTCGATGCCCATCATTCTGTGCGTCTGAATGGCGAGATAGGCATGATACTTTCTACCCGGCCGAATACGCTCAAACGCATCATCATCAATCTGCTCGACAATGCCTTGAAGTTTGCTGATGAGGTCGAGATACAGGTAACACTGACATCGCCAGAAATGATCTCGGTGTCTGTGCTGGATCGTGGGCCGGGTATTCCGGAAAGTGAATTGGCGGCAGTACTGCAACCGTTTTATCGGGTAGAGAACTCACGCAACCGCAACACCGGTGGCACTGGTCTGGGGCTGGCAATTGCCCAGCAACTGGCACGTGCATTACAAGGGACTATCACATTGGTCAATCGAGATGGAGGTGGCTTGGAAGCGAGGCTTATTTTCCCGGCAAACGGAGAGAATGGAATTGTTTCTTGAATCTTCAAAAAATTATTTAACCGTCATGCCAGACTTGATCTGGCATCCAAAATTGACAGCCTCGAAGGTGAATCCTGGATACCAGATCAAGTCCGGTATCACGACCAAAAGGTTTTGATGCTTAAGCCGGTATCTCAATGAAACCCGGACTTCATAGCGAACTAATTATTGTCCTTTCCAATGTTCCGCTTTCCAGCGCATCGCCATGAAAATACGCTTGCGTGGCGCAGGATGGTCGTAGAAAATAAATTCTTCTATCTCGCCAGGATTCCCCTTGCGGTATTCGGTCAGTTTCAGGTGTGCTTCAGCCATGCCATCAGCTTGTTGCGAAGTATTGATGCCGAAGGCGTCAGCCTCAATTTCTGAACCCCGTATGGTGGTATTTAATACAGGCGTCATGACAAACATGAAGATCGAAAATAGCGCTGCCATCAGTGGCAAGCCCACAGGGTCAGCCTGATCACGGATGCCCCATTGTTGGCCCCAGCGCTGCAGCGCCCAGCCATATGACCATTTAAGCCAGGCAAATCCGAGCACTAAAATCACGCCAAAACTAAGCAGGAAGTGGTAAACATGATTCAGTACATAATGCCCCAATTCGTGTCCCATGACGGCTTCAATTTCAGGTTGGCTGGTGCGTTTTAGCAGATTGTCATTTAGGCGTACGGCTGCTGTACCAAAAATACCGCTGACGTTGGCGCTGATGCGATTACTTTGTTTG
>JANYFV010000014.1 GCA_025359635.1 Undibacterium sp.
CTTAGAGTAGGTCGTGAGCAATCGCAAACTCTTCGACATATAATCAATTGGATACGTTACACTTTGCAGTTATTGGACAGCAAATCTAGGTCGATACCTTTTCCAAAATGCGCATGACACATTTTCGCGTTCCACGCCGACGTTCCTTAACTCAAAGAGGGGCGTCGCTATCGTCAGGTTTTACTCTGGTGGAAATCGCGATCGTTATCGTCATTGTCTCGGTATTGCTCACTATGGGAATCGCGGCGCTCAATGCGCAGATTGCAAGTTCAGCGATTGCGGCGACTAAAAAGAAACAGGCTGTAATTCAAGACACGCTTACCTCTTATTTGGGGTTGCATAATCGCCTGCCTTGCCCGGATACGGACTACCTTACCCAACCGGATGGAATTGAGAACCGGACAAATGGAGGGACACCCGCGATACCACCCGATCCAACGCAGTTGTGCCTGCTTTCATACGGAATACTTCCCTATGCGACGCTTGGCCTGCCGCCCGACGCAGCATCGGATGGCTGGGACAACTATTTTTCCTACTACATATCGAATACGCCAAACTCGTTCGATTGGACACTTTCGACAAATTTTCAAACTGGAAATCAGGGACGATTCAATGTCTATTCCACTAACGGGTTAGCGGCGCCGCTAGCATCAACGGCACTACGTACAGGCGCCGTAGTGGTGATTGTTTCTCACGGTAGAAATGGCAACGGCGCGATTACGGCTCAGGGCACACCCAACACAGCGCCCGCTCTGGCAAACGACGAATATCTCAATACCATTGCCTGCAAAGCAAATGTCGGAAGCGCTCCAAATTGCACCGCAGTTGATTTTTGGAAACGGGATGTCACCGACAACAATGTAGCACTCGGAGGTTTATTTGACGACGTAGTGCTGTATTTGGGACCTGGCGATTTGGTGTCACCACTTACCAAAGACGGAACCTTACAAGGGCCCACTGCAACAACTAAACAAACTTTGTCCAATCTAAGCGACGCAATTGTTCAAGCAATAATTAGTACGGGTTCCGGTACTGTTGCTCCCCCCAACATTGTTGCATTGCCTTTCGATGCATGGGGAAACCAAGTACTCCCGCTAGTTTGGGGACCCAACTTAGCTATTGGCAAAAAAATTGGTACTTTTTGTGTTCCGACAGATCCTGCCTACACGCTTAGTTCGGCTGGTCCTGATGGAATTGCGAACAATGCAGACGACGTTATATTTGTTATGCCGGTATCAACAATGATTAGATTGATAACCTTGGGGGGCGCGACCCCTTCGACAAATGTGACGTGCGGAATGTGATGATGCGCGATGCCATCTGAACGAAGTATTATCAAATTCAAGCGCCGTGGATTTACGCTCGTTGAACTGGCGCTTGTAGTGGCAATCATTGCCATTCTAACGGTCGCTGTACTCAAGGGCCAAAACATGGTCTTCGATTCCAGGGTGGCAGCCACAATCTCCATCGCGAATGACCTCGCAGCCGCAAGTCACTCGTTTAAGGATCGCTTTCATTATTATCCCGGTGATTTGCCGAACCCGGGCAATAGCATCCCGAACTTACCGCCCGCTTGCGTCGGTCTGTCAACAGCGACCGCAAACGCTGGCGACGGTCAAATAAACCTAGGTGTTGAGTCGCAATGCGTACTCGAAGAATTATTCCAACTCGGGATGATCAAGGCCGATCCAGATCTCACCAATCCACCCTTTCATACTCTCCAGAATCCATTTACTTCCGGAACAGTAAGAGTAGTGGCAGCGGCTGCGGTGGCGGCCAATTATCCAGCGGCATGGCCCACGACGACCGCAAATATCATTGAATTTCAGAACCTGCCTTGCGAAGCGGTTCTCGCTATCGATACCAAGCTGGATGATGGGCTGCTCAACTCAGGCAAAGCAATGGCGTCCGTCGCTACTTGCCAAATTGGCACAGGCGTTTTGATTCCGTTCTTTGCAATTTCTTTGAACTAGCAAAACATGCTTAGACGTCTTGCATTTCCGCGGCTTTGCGGTAATGCACGTTCGCATCCTCGGGCCGCCCGATAAGCTCCATCAAGCGAGCAAGTTCGAGATGTGTCGACGGCGCCGGGTTGATGGAAAGACTCGCTTCCAGATAACTCTGTGC
>JANYFV010000031.1 GCA_025359635.1 Undibacterium sp.
GAATGTGATTTGGGTAAAGTCACCTGGCGCATGCCATGTAAGGTTCTTAGCGTGGAACGCAGTGATGTGCCAGGTGGTGGAGTGGGGTTTGTCATTAATACCGAGCAGGATGAAATACATGCGCATAGTGTCGTCATCGCGACTGGTGGATTGTCTATTCCAAAAATCGGCGCGACCGATTTCTCTTACAAAGTCGCCCAGCACTTTAATCTGAAAATGGTAGCACCTAGCCCAGCGCTGGCACCCTTAACTTTTGATGCGGCGAGTTGGGAGGCGTTTGTTCCGCTGTCTGGAATTTCTCTTGAGGTGGATATAGAGACCGGCGAGAAAAAAAATAAGATTGTTTTCCGCGAAGATTTGTTATTTACCCATCGCGGCTTATCTGGGCCAGCGGTTTTACAAATTTCCAGTTTTTGGCAGGTGGGGCAGGCAATTCGTATCAATTTGCTACCGGAAATTGATGTGGCGCAAGATTTGATCGATGCCAAGATCAGCAGCAAGAAAAATCTCGCAAATTATTTGTCGGCTTATTTGCCAGCGCGACTGGTTGATGGCTTGCTGATGGCGCACGGCTTTGCCGGCGACTTGCGCATGGCAGATATGCAAGATAAACGTTTGAAATTATTGGGCGATAAAATCAATCGATGGGAGTTGATCCCCAGTGGCTCTGAGGGATATAAGAAAGCGGAAGTGACACGTGGGGGCGTGGATACCAGAGAGTTATCGCAGCAAAGCATGATGGCGAGCAAGGTTCCTGGTTTGTATTTCATAGGTGAAGCGGTGGATGTAACTGGTTGGTTGGGTGGCTATAATTTCCAGTGGGCCTGGGCCTCGGGTTTTGTTGCCGGACAGTCCGTGTAGTTAAACCCACATTTTTGCGTGATTTAATGAAGCGACTTCCCTATTTTTCAATTTGCTGCTATTATCTCGTTCTTCCTATAATTTTTCATTGGTTCGAACTTACATGACCACTATTCGCCTTAAAGAAAACGAGCCGTTCGAAGTCGCTATGCGTCGCTTCAAGCGTACCATCGAAAAAACCGGTCTGTTGACCGATTTGCGTGCACGCGAGTTCTACGAAAAGCCAACTGCAGAGCGTAAGCGTAAGCTGGCCGCCGCAGTTAAGCGTCACTACAAACGTATTCGTAGTCAGCAATTGCCTAAAAAGATGTACTAATCCTGATGTGGCGCTAAATTTATTTGGCGCTAGTCTTGATGTGCACTTCGGTAGATTTGCATGCCCGCTCCGGTGTACCGCAGCGGGTTTTGTTATTTTAGTAATTCACTTTTATTTCCCCTGTCGTTTCGTTGAAGAATGAACTGTTTGCAGGGTAAAATTTCAGAGGACAGTATGAGCTTAAAAGATCAAATCACCGAAGACATGAAATCTGCAATGCGTGCCAAAGAGGCGGCAAAGCTCGGCACCATACGCTTGATCACTGCAGCTATGAAGCAAAAAGAAGTCGATGAACGCGTTGAGCTCACCGATGCGATGGTGCTGGCGATCATTGAAAAAATGATCAAGCAGCGCAAAGATTCAATTAGTCAGTTTGAAGCAGGTGGACGTCAGGATCTGGCGGATATCGAAAAGGCAGAACTGCTTATTTTGGCCGCATATATGCCAGCCGGATTGTCGGAAGCGGAAATGCAAGCGGCCGTTGCAGCAGCGGTAGCCGAAGTTGGCGCTACCGGGCCGCAAGACATGGGCAAGTTGATGGCTGTGCTTAAACCAAAACTGGCTGGGCGTGCCGATATGACCGTGGTTTCTGCTATGGTGAAAGCTGCGTTAGCAGCTCGATAATTGATGTTCGTGATTCGTTAGCCTATTGTTTTGCCTGGGGCTATCCTTGGGCGTGCTTACTTAATTTCACTAATTGATCCCTCAAACCTTCATTCAGGATTTACTCGCCCGCGTTGATATTGTCGATGTGGTGGGTAAGTACGTCCAGCTCAAAAAAGGTGGCGCAAACTTCATGGGTTTGTGCCCCTTTCATAACGAAAAATCTCCCAGTTTCACGGTTAGCCCGACCAAGCAGTTTTATCACTGCTTTGGCTGCGGTGCGCATGGCACTTCCATTGGTTTTTTGATGGAATATTCCGGCATGAATTTTGTCGAAGTCGTCAAAGATTTGGCATTGAGTAACGGCATGGTGGTGCCGGAAGATGATCGATTACTGCCAGCACAACGCGCTGAGGTGAATGCGAAAAGTCTGGCGCTGAGCGACGTCATGACGAAGGCGTGTGACTATTATCGACAACAATTGCGCGGCGCGGAATCTGCCGTAGCCTACCTAAAAAAACGTGGTTTGACCGGCGAGATCGCGGCGCGTTTTGGCTTGGGTTACTCTCCTGATGGATGGGATAGTTTGCGCAGCGTGTTCCCTGATTACGCTTCGCCAGCTTTGGTTGAGGCTGGTCTGGTCATTGATAAAAGTGACGAAGACGCCTCCAGCCGGAAACGCTACGACAGGTTCCGGGAGCGCATTATGTTCCCGATCAGAAATACTAAGGGGCAGGTAATTGGGTTCGGTGGGCGTATTCTGGATCAGGGTGAGCCAAAGTATTTGAATTCGCCGGAAACGCCGCTGTTTCAAAAAGGTTATGAGTTGTATGGCTTGTTCGAGGCGCGCCAGGCAATTCGCGATGCTGGTTATGTGCTGGTCACTGAAGGGTATATGGATGTGGTGGCGTTGGCACAGATGGGGTTTCCGCAAGTCGTGGCGACCCTTGGAACGGCCTGTACGCCTACCCATGTGCAAAAATTACTGCGACAAACCGATCATGTTATTTTTAGTTTTGATGGCGACAAAGCTGGCCGTCGTGCCGCAAGGCGCGCTTTAGATGCCTGTCTGCCGCACGTCAATGACAACAAGGTGATTAAGTTCTTATTCTTGCCTGTCGAGCATGATCCAGATAGTTATATCAGGGAGCTAGGCGCTGAGGCCTTTGAAGTGCAGGTGCAAGATGCCATGCCATTATCGCAATTCTTTCTTAAAGAGGTCGTCGGCGATGGCGACCTGAAGTCGGCGGAAGGTCGGGCCAAAGCGCAATTTGATGCAAAACCTTTATTGCAGCTGATGGCACCATCAAGCCTGCGTTTGCAGATGGTGCGTGGTTTGGCGCAATTGACCCAGACTACTCCAGCTGAAATTGAATCCTTATTTGAGTTATCACAGCCAGTCGCACGCGCCCGAGTCGCGCCGCCGAGAAGTAAACGCAGTGCGCCGGTAGGTTTGGAGCGTCAGGTTATGCGGATTTTGGTTGCGCATCCTTCTCAGGCGGGAATGTTGGGCGCGGCGATGCTTGTTGATATAGCAAAACTGGCGCCTGACGGTGCTGAAATGTTAAGTTTTTTGGTCGATGCTGCTCAGATAATGGGGGAGCAAGCAAATTTTGCTGCCCTTGCTGAATCCTTGCGCGCTTCAGGATCTGATTATGATGCTTTAATAGCCGAGATCGCCGAGCAAACTGAGACTGATTTTGACGTCGTTAAAGTGGAGTTGGCGGGAGCCTTGCGTCAAATTAGCTCTCAAGTGTTAAAGGTAGAAAAAGGGCAATTGGCCGCTGCTGGCTTAAAAGAGCCGGGAGATATTGCGCGTTATCGAGAAATAACACTATTGCAAGACGAACTTCGTCGTCAGGCAGAAGCGGAATCTGCCCGGTAGTTGGCATCAAAAGGCGTATGTAAAAAGTGTTAATTTAATATTTTTATTGAATTTGATTTTTCACTGCTTGTGTTGTTTTCTGGTTGAGTGCAAGCTGGCGCGAGGCGCGCCAGGGGCTAGAGAAAAATTTTGTCGCGTGGTATAATTAAAGGCTTTCGATTCAAGGTCTTAGGTTGTTTCCATTCCTGGCTAGGTCGTTTCTGTTATTGCTAGGAATGTGTTGTTTAGGTGAGCAAATGCTCCTCCGAGTAACCCAAAACACCGGCGAAGAGACTCGGACAGTCTGGTATGAAAACAGATAGTGCGTTGTTCCGCAGATTTTATTGTCTGGCGGCAGTGCATTGTTTTTTTTTGTGTTAGCTGATCCGTTTCCCTCAAAGGTAGGTGCGATTCAATGGCTAACGCAATGAAGAAACCCGCGAAAAAACTGACATCAGTAGTAGCAAAAACTACGGCGAAAATGGCGCCCGCCAAGCCAATGACTAAAGCAACAGTAAAGGCGACAGTAAAACCTGTAGTCAAAACTGCAGCAAAGCCGACGTCTAAAAAAGAGCTGGGTAGCGCAGTCAAAATTAAGCCCGCAGTCGTTAAATCTCCCATAAAAAAAGAGGTTGCTAAAGACGCTAAAGCGGCTAAAGTGGTAAAGAAGACCGAGCATAAGTTGGCGTCGGCTAGCGCGACTGTGAAGCCAAAGAGCAGCGGCAAAGAACAAATAAAGCCAGTCGCTAAAGTGATCAGTCAGGAAACAAAAGGCAAGACTGCAAAACCAACGACAATAAAAGAAGCAAAGGCCACGGAAGCGAATAATCATTCTTCCGATCAGGCACAAACTGCACCATTGAAAGTTTCTGTGACAACTAACAAAACCGACTCAAAGACAGTAAGTAAACCCGCCAAGAGTTCAGCTAAAACTGAAAAGCCGGCGGAAGTGCAAGAGATTAAGAGCGGCTCTGCGCCAACTGTCAGCCAAACTACCGATGCCGCTGTTTTGGCATCGATTGATACTTCTGGATATATTTTACCTGGCGTAAAAGTGCCTGGGCGTCGTGGTCGCAAGCCAAAAGAATATCAGCCTGAGAATGAAGAAATGGCTGCGCTGAATGCTGTTGAGCGCGCTGAAATGAAAGCCATCGATAAGGCTAAAGCGAAAGACCGTAAGGCGAAAGAAAAAGCCTTGCTGAAAGACGCTTTTTCCGCTGATCCGGAAGCGACTGCAGAAGAATTAGAACGCCGCCGTCAAAAACTAAAAACCCTGATTAAACTCGGTAAAGATCGCGGCTATCTGACGTTTGCAGAAATTAACGATCACTTGCCAGAAAACGTCGTTGACCCCGAAGCAATCGAAGGCATTATCGGTACGTTCAATGACATGGGTGTGGCTGTGTACGAACAGGCACCTGATGCTGAAGCCTTACTTTTGTCCGATAACGTTGTTACGGTTACCAGTGATGATGATGAAGTTGAAGCAGCAGCTGAAGCAGCTTTGTCGACAGTAGATTCTGATTTTGGTCGCACCACCGACCCAGTCCGCATGTACATGCGTGAAATGGGAACGGTAGAGTTGCTGACGCGCGAAGGTGAGATTGTTATCGCGAAAAAAATCGAAGAAGGCCTGAAGGACATGATACAGGCGATCTCTGCCTGCCCGACCACGATTGCAGAAATTTTGGCTGCGGCAGATCGTATCGCTAATGATGAAATCAAAGTAGATGATATCGTCGATGGTCTGGTGAATCTGAATGCGATCGAGGAAGAAGAAAAGCCTGCACCAGTTCTTGTTGTTGAAGAAGATGATGAAGACGAAGACGATGAAGACGAAGACGAGGAAGATGAAGAAGATGCAGCCGCGGTTGCTGCCGGAATTTCGGCCGAACAATTAGAGCAACTGAAGCGCGATGCGCTGGCGAAATTTGAAATTATCTCTACCAATTTTGACAAAATGCGTAAGTCTTTCGAGAAGGAAGGTTATAACTCGAAATCCTATATCAAAGCGCAAGAGGCGATTTCTAGCGAATTGCTTGGCATCCGTTTTACGGCCAAGGTTGTCGAAAAATTGTGCGACACTTTACGTGGTCAAGTGGATGAAGTTCGTCACGTAGAAAAACAAATTCTCGATGTAGTAGTTAATCGCTGTAACATGCCTCGCGCACATTTCATTAAGGTCTTTCCAGGTAATGAAATCAATCTTGCGTGGGTTGAGGGCGAAGTCAATGCTGGCCATTCATATAGCGCAATTTTGGGTCGCAACATCCCAGCGGTGCAACAGCTGCAGCAAAAATTAATTGATCTGCAAGCGCGCGTTGTTTTACCTTTGCCTGATCTGCGCGGCATTAATAAAAAGATGTCTGCTGGCGAAATGAAGGCACGCAAAGCCAAGCGTGAAATGACAGAAGCCAACTTGCGTCTGGTTATTTCGATCGCAAAAAAATACACCAATCGCGGCCTGCAATTCCTCGATCTGATTCAGGAAGGTAATATCGGCTTGATGAAGGCGGTCGATAAGTTTGAATATCGTCGCGGCTATAAATTCTCTACTTATGCAACTTGGTGGATACGTCAGGCGATCACACGATCAATCGCTGATCAAGCCCGCACTATTCGTATTCCAGTGCATATGATCGAGACCATCAATAAGATGAATCGTATCTCGCGTCAGATTTTGCAAGAAACCGGCGCAGAGCCAGATCCAGCGACACTCGCCATCAAGATGGAAATGCCTGAAGATAAAATCCGCAAGATCATGAAGATTGCCAAAGAACCCATCTCGATGGAGACACCAATCGGTGACGATGATGACTCGCATCTAGGTGATTTTATCGAAGATAATCACACTTTGGCACCTGCTGATGCAGCTTTGCATGCATCAATGCGTAATGTCGTGAAAGATGTTCTGGATTCATTAACACCACGCGAAGCGAAAGTATTGCGCATGCGTTTTGGCGTTGAGATGTCGACCGATCATACGTTGGAAGAAGTCGGTAAACAGTTCGATGTCACTCGCGAGCGCATTCGTCAAATAGAGGCAAAAGCCTTGCGTAAGCTACGTCATCCTTCGCGCTCAGACAAGCTCAAGAGCTTCTTAGAAGGTAATTAAATATTTAAAATCCAATTTTAGGGCGCATTGCTGTGTTGTAAAGCCTCGCAATACTAGTGTATTGCTACGTTTTACGCCTTGCACTGCATCCCTACAATTGAATTTAAGACAGTACAAATGAGGTTTGGAAATGCCGTTCGATCTTTGATCTCGCGGCTTTTTAATTTTAAAACCGCTCGGAAATCCCGCATTTATCCTTTACAAGTCTTGTGTAGCAACTCGCTAATGTAATACAATGAGCGCTCATTTTCTGGGGCCATTTTTTTGGTTTTCAGTAATAGGGCCTCTAGCTCATGTTGGTTAGAGCAGCGGACTCATAATCCGTTGGTACCGTGTTCGACTCACGGGAGGCCCACCAAATTAGAGTATATAGAACAAGGACTTAGGTAAATGACTAAGTCCTTTTTTTATTTTTGTTGGCACGATCAGTACAATCTCGGTACAGTAAGCAAATATTACTGAGTCTGAAAACAAATTGAAACCTATAAAAACTCCTTCTG
>JANYFV010000035.1 GCA_025359635.1 Undibacterium sp.
AGCGTTGAGGGAAGTATCTCGACTTGGCGCTGCTGAGTCAAGTCCGGGTATGCGAATTCTTGATTTTAGCCCCCCCACCAGCGGGAGAAGGGAGTTCAATCGACACATCGCTACTTACGGGTTTAACACTAAGCCGCCAATCTATTTCTCCGGCCAGTAACAAGAAAAATGAGTTTTTTCAACAAGCGATAAATAAACCGTATAAAAATGATTGTCAACAGCGCTTCAAAAAACGTCATGACAAACGCAAACACGATATTCCAACGGACTTCACGACGATGGAATTTGGCAATCATTCTTTCAAATGCAATTTCTATGCTGTCGTAAAAAGTCGGCACCACCAGCAAGGTCAGGAAGGTGGAAGTGATGGTTCCGCCAATAATCGCAACTGCCATCGGGCGATAGAATTCACTGCCCTCGCCCAGGCCTATCGCCACTGGCAACATACCGGCAATCAAGGCAAACGTGGTCATCAGGATCGGACGTAAACGCATACGGCCAGCGTACATCAGGGATTCTTCGCGGTCATATCCTTCGAGCTGGTGCTTGCGCGCACAATCGAGCAAGAGTATCGCGTTCTTCGCCACTAATCCCATCAACATAATCACCCCGATCAGGCTCATCAGATTTAAGGTGCCACCGGTCAGTTTCAAGGCCAGTACCACGCCGATCAAACTCAAAGGCAAGGACAACATGACGGGCAGTGGCGCGGTGAAAGAGCCGAACTGGATTACCAGGATCAGGTACATCAAGCCTATACCCATGATTAACGCCGTGATCATCGCGCCAAACACTTCTGCCTGATCGCGTGAAGCGCCGCCCAGCTGTATTCCATAGCCCCGCGGGAAATCAATGGCATTCGCAAGCTTGACCGCATCGGCAGTGACTTCACCAGCAGAACGCCCTTGCGCATTGGCTGATACTGCAATCATGCGCTTGCCATCGGTATGTTTGATCTGCGCCGGCCCTTTGCTCATGGTGATTTTAGCGATCTGATCAAGCGGCACCATCTGATCGGTTCCACTGACGGCAATCGGCAAACGCTCTATGTTTTCTGCACTGACACGATCGGCCGGATCAAGCCGCACCGCCACATCGCGCGCTTCGCCGGTAGGGTCAACCCAATCACCCACTTCGACCCCGGCGAACGCGACCCGCAGGGATTGCGCCGCGTCATTCACAGAAATTCCCAGAGAATTGGCGAGGCCGCGATTCAACTCAATTTGCAATTCATCTTTCGGGTCCTGCTCAGACAAGCCGACGTCAACTGCACCTTTGACGGTCTTGAGCTTCTCCATGTAGGTGTTGGTGATCTCCATCAGCTTACGTGAATCGGGGCCAGAGAACCTGATCTGCACCGGCTTGGAACCGCTGTTAAGATCATCAATAACCACATATTCAGCGCCAACCACTGCACTCATCAGCTCGCGCAGATTACTGGCAATTTCGGCGGCAGTCCGTTTGCGTTCATTGCTTTTGCCGATATTCACATACAGGCGCCCGCCGCCGGTATTGGCATTGCTATCAGTGGATTTGGTCTCAGGTAAAGTACGTGCCAGCGCAGCCGCAGTCTCCACTTTAAAGCTAGAATATTCCAGGCTGGAACTGGACGGTGTACGCACATCGATCATGACGATACCGCTGTCGACCACTGGTAAAAAACTCGATGCGCCATAAAACACCTGCAGCAAAATAGCGCCAACAAAGGTCAGTACCGCGATCACCGCCATCCAGATTCTATGATGCAAGGCCCAGGCGATCACTTTGCCATAGCGTGCCGACTGATGATCAAACCAGACGTTAAATTTGGACAGCCATAAACTCAGGCCGCGTTTTTCTGCGTGATGGTAGCCCACCGGATCGCCCCAATACGCCGATAGCATCGGGTCGAGCGTAAACGAAATCAGCAAACTGACCAGCACCGAGAACGCGACAGTCAGGGCAAACGGCTTGAACCACTGACCAGGCCCACCAGGCATAAAGGCGACAGGGATAAACACGGCGATAATCGAGAAGGTCGTTGCCGTCACGGCCATACCAATTTCACGGGTACCGTTGATCGCGGCGGTACGACGATCCGAGCCCAGCTCCATATGTCGCACGATGTTTTCACGCACCACA
Organism: Undibacterium sp.; assembly: GCA_025359635.1. GTDB lineage: Bacteria > Pseudomonadota > Gammaproteobacteria > Burkholderiales > Burkholderiaceae_D > Undibacterium. The sequence continues at coordinate 2,122 of JANYFV010000035.1, forward strand.
ATCGCATCATCGATCAAGACACCGATCGCCAGCGACAAGGCCAGCAAGGACATAAAATTAAGAGTAAATCCACATAGCCAGATTACGATAAATGCAGCAATCACCGAGGTCGGCAAACTCAGGGAAGTGATCAGGGTAGAACGCCAGGAATTGAGGAACACATACACCACGATAATGGTCAGCAAGGCGCCAATAATTAAAGCCTCGATCACATTATTCAGGCTGTTTTCGGCGTCTTTACCGCCATCGTGGGAAATCTCCAGAGTTGTCCCGGCCGGTAAAGTTTTAGTAACCTCTTCAACGACACTGCGCACCTTGACTGCCAGCGCTACCGTACTGGCCTCTCTTGAACGGGTGATATAGATGCCGACATTGGTTTTACCATCGCGCATATTGGCACCGCTCAGCTCGCCAAAACCATCGGCAATGCGTGCCACTTGCGCCAACCTGACCACTTCATTGCCGCGGCGTTTGATCACTATTTGTTCAAACTCTGCGGGCGATTCGATACGACCGACCAGACGGATACTTTGCTCCTCCAAGCTACCGCGAATCTTACCCACCGGTGCTGTAGTATTTTGCTGACGCAAGGCATTCACCACCTCGGTCACAGAGACATTGTATTCGCGCAGTTTTTGCGCCTTCAGCAAGACACTTAACTCGCGCTTCAAGGAACCGCCCACACTGACCGTCGCCACACCATCAATCGCGCGCAAGCGGTCCGACAAATCATCCTCGGCAAAGCGTGAGATCTCGGCATGGGTCTGGCTGGTCGAAGATAGCGCCAGATTCATCACCGGCTGCGCACCGGGGTCGATACGCTGCATAATCGGTTCGCGCATTTCTACCGGCAACTTGTAGCGCACTGAAGCGATCACATTACGCGCTTCATCAGTCGCCTCTATCATGTTTTTACTAAAATTAAACACGATCCAGATACTCGCGCCGCCTTCGTTGGCATCCGCATAGATATGATCGACGCCGGAAATACTCATTAAAGATTTTTCAACCCGGCCTATGATCTCGCGCTCTACCGTTTCAGGTGAGGCTCCCGGGTAGGGAATATTGATCGCCAATACCGGAGGTTCAACATCCGGGAACTGATTCACCCTTAATTTTTTCAAGGCCAAAATACCCAAGCACATCATGGAAATGATGAGGACTACCGTCACTATCGGACGCTTGATACTGAAGTCTGAGAGAAACATAATTATTTCGCCGAGGTAGATTGATTTGCCGGTAAAGACGATGATGAAGCCGCCAGAGTGCTGACGCCGGTGGATGCTGCAGTGGGCGGCACTGACGCCGTCAAATTCACTTTCTGGCCATCCTTCAAGCTCGACATCGGGCTACGTATAATTTTATCGCCACTCGTCAAACCGCTGAGTACCACATAATCACCACGGCGCGGATCACGCTCACCAATCACCAGGCTCACTTTCGAGAGTATGCCGTCCTTAATGCGCCAGGCGTAGGCTTTGTCGCCATCACGAATTACGGCCGCGCTCTTAATCATCAGTGCCGATGTGCTGCCAGCTTCTACCCGTCCCTCAGCATACAGACCCGATACGCTCGGTTGATTATTCCCGACAAATTCAACCAATACTTCAACCTGACGCGTGGTGGCATTGGCGGCAGGATCAAGCCGTTTTACCTTGCCGTTAAATTCCTGATCGTAGCCATTAATGCGAAAATTCACCGCTTGCCCGAGTTTAACCAATGTCACTTTATCCGCCGAGATCAAACCTTGAAAGCGCATGCTGGCCGGATCGATTACCTTCACCAGTTCTTTGCCTATCTGCGCAGTATCACCGGCAGAGACTTTGCGCTCGCTGACGATGCCATCAAACGGCGCGCGCACTTCGGTTCTTTGTAATTGCTGGCGTGCCTGTACCGCACGCGCTTTGGCTGCGACCAGATCACTTTGTGCATTATTCCGACGTATTTCAGCATCCTCTAATTGTTGAGTCGATGTCATACCTGATGCTCTGAGCGTTTTCAGGCGCTGGAATTGCCGCTCGGCCTGATCAAACGATTGTGCCGAAGCACGCGCCGCTTCTTCTGCCGAATTCATGCTGTCGCGTATCGAGGTATCGTCGAGACGCACCAGAATGTCACCTCTTTTAACTGCTTCACCGTTCTCCTTAAGCACTTGCAAGACGATGGCGGAAACTTCGGCGCGTAAATCGGCACGGCGCTCTGGTTGTATTGATCCGGTAATCACTGGCCCTGATGAAAGCGCACTATTTTGTACAGTCAGCACATCTTCATCTGTCACCTTCAATGTTTGCACTGCCTTGTTATCGGCATCTGTCGATTTTCCATCTTTCTCTTTTTTATTACAGGCGGACAAACTCAGGATTAAAGCAAGAACAAGCAAGGTGGGTCGTAACATTGAAGGGCTCCGGATAAATAAATGCGCTATTCGACTAAATACAACACTTAAAGTTCAAAAAAATCGTAAAGTTTCATTGGCAAATCATGTGAGCCGACAGTATAGGCGCAGATTTAAAAATATGCAGCTGTCGAGTGTTGAAATACCCTTCAAAGCGCGGTATCCTCCGGCCTCTTTGTTTACCCACTGCCGCCCTCCCCGACAACGGCGGTTGAATCTGGCCGACATTGCTTTCCTATTGGGGTATTAGGTTCAAAGTACGTTAACTAAGCACTTAAGGGATAGTTTGGGATTGGCCCTGGTAACTACCTAAAGCTATTAAGATGAGTATGTAGGACGGAAAACACAGCGGCTTCCGGTATCGTATTGAAATAACGCGTGATTTAACCGAGATTTTTCAATAGGATTTTGGGTGAGGACGGATGCACTTTTCGAGTCAGTTTTGTTGCGAATGAGGTGCTAATAGCAAGCTATTCGCACCGAAGAGCGGCAAAACTGGCCAAAAATGCGTCGTCAGCACACAAATAGCGCCGCAGGTGGCGCCTATTGGAAATCTCAGTTTAGTCCAAACCTATTTCTTTAGTGCCGGATATGAAGCTGTTGGCAATTCAGCGCCGCTGTTTTGTTGTTCAGGCCTGTCTGGCCGTAGCGGCATTTCTACAATAGAGGAATTCGATAGCGGAATTGGGATAGCGGCGCGACGTTGGCGCGCTGCAAAACCGAAGGACTTTTGAACTGATGTGCTGTCTTGATTCACATCAGTCTGCGTCAGAATTTGTATAGCCGCAGATAGCGGTAAGTCTATGCGCTTTTCTACTCCGGCATCCCTGATGACAATGTAAGTTTCATGCACTTCATTGAGTGTGACTCCATCCATCAGTTCTTGATTTACATGCAGACTTTGCGCGGCCTTGCCATTAACACTAACAATTGCCGCAC
>JANYFV010000046.1 GCA_025359635.1 Undibacterium sp.
AGACAATACCTTTTATCGTGAGCTAATAGCAACCTGGTCCGACAAGGATTTTGATAATCATACGCACCAGCAGCTAGCGCCAGACCAGCATTTTTTCAACACCTTTGGCTACTTCTCTCCGATTGCAAAATTCTCAACCAACGCAGGCCTGAAGATCTTAAAGCAGCAGGCCAAGGCAGAGAATCAGCAGTATCTCGAAACCCTGCTCAAAAGCGCCCCGGTAACTGATCATCCCGAATTTTCTGCGCAGCTTGATTCAATGCCGGTTGATGCGAATATAAAAGATTTACATGAAGTATTTGGCAAATTCGCCGATTTTCTGGCGCACGACGAAGCTGCGCAAAAAAAGATCGCTGATTACGTCCAGGAATTGACGAACGATGTGGCAGGTATCGAGGATGCCGATTTTAGTTTGCGCCTACAAAGCTATGTATCGCGCAACAGCGCAGCTTCAAAAATATTTTCCGGATTGTTTGCCGCATTTTCAGCCAGCCAGAACAACCCGCTCATCGTCGGCGTGAATATCGTCGGACCGGAAAATGGCGCGGTGGCCTTGCGCGATTACACACTGCACATGCAGATGTTTGCTTTTCTCAAACAACGTTTTCCTAAGGTGCATTTGTCATTGCATGCAGGTGAACTAGCGTTGGGCATGGTACCGCCGGAGCATCTGCACCAACACATCCGCGCCGCCATCGATATTGCAGGTGCTGAACGCATCGGCCACGGTGTCGATATCACACATGAAGAACATCCTGATCAGCTCCTGGCGGATTTAAAACAGCGCAATGTCGCCATCGAAATCAATTTAACCAGCAACGCCTTTATCCTCGGCGTGCAGCAGCAAGCCCACCCTGTCACCGTGTATCTGCGGCATCACATTCCCATCGTGATTACCAGCGATGATGCAGGGGTCTCGCGCAACAATTTAAGCGGCGAATATCTGCTGTTCGTCAGTCGCTACAAACCGTCCTACGATACACTCAAAAAAGTGGTCTATAACAGTATCCGCTATTCATTTTTGAATCCGGCAGAGAAGCGAATCCAGTTGCGCCAGCTCGATCAACGTTTTGTAAAATACGAAACAGCGGTCGCGAAACTGTCGCATAGTACACAAGCCAAGTTCTGAATTTGATATTTTTCATTAGTAAAAAACGCGTCGCTGATATCGGCCACTCATCAGCTCAAATTTTCAAAGAAAATTCTCATTTTTTCGAAAAAAAATATTTGCACCAGTTCTGGTAGCGAAGGTAAAAATTCATGCAATTTCAACCGAATGCGCACTGCTTTAGTGAGAAAGGATGAAGAACATTATTCATCAGCCATGTGTCTCCGCACCACATTAACGCAAGGCAACTACTATCAATTTTCGCTATATCCCATATACAAATAAAAACCTTTTTTGAATCTGCTACGACGATTATATTGACTCCATCTGCTGCATATCTGCTGTAACTGCTGCAGGCGAATTGAACAAATATTTGAACAATTCCATGAACAAGTTAATGCATTTTTATTGATCATCTATCCGGAGGTTTTATGTCTACCACATTACGTTTGTCTTTTATCGTTTCGACTTTATTACTGAGTTTGACTTCTACTGTTGCTATGGCAGATGAAGATGTCCAAGCTCCACGTTTAGTGGCTTGCGCCACACCTACCTATGAAGATAAATTCATCGCTAGAGAGGAAGAAGGAATCGTTAAATTAGCCTTACAAATCGGTGCAGATGGCAAAGTCGTCGATGCCAAAATAGTAAACTCTAGCGGTTTCGCTAATTTGGATAAAGCATCATTAAGTGCAGTGCACGGCTGCAGTTTTACGGCTAGTACGACGGAAACATCGTTGACACCTTCTAATATCAGCTTTAAATGGGTATTGAACTGATCGTTTCATTGCGATGAAACGTAATGACTAAGTTATGTTGAAACTGAATTGCGTTTTACAAAGACGATTTTCAGTTTAAAAAAGTCCTATCCGACCTTACCAACGTAATTTACGCCATGCCGCCTGTTGCACCGGATTTAAAAAAGTCCACGCAACCAGGCGGCTTTGTTTTTGCCCCTGGCTCATGGCGATGGTTTTATGTTCGACCACTTTTACTTGTTTTAGCGCCGCGTAAATACCGGGAAGACTGGCAGATTTTGAGACCAGCGTAGTGAACCAAAAACACCGCGTTGCGATTGCACTGCTCTCTTTAATCATGCGCTGGATAAACGCCAGCTCGCCGCCAGCACACCATAGCTCGGCATCTTGTCCGCCAAAATTCAAACTGGCATTTTCTTTACCAAGATTTTGCCACTTCCTTTGCGTTCCTTCCCGCGCCTCTGCCAGCGAAGTATGAAAAGGCGGATTACACATGGAGAGGTCAAACCATTCGTCGTCAAACACGATATTTTTAAAGATAGCGTTGGCAGATGCCTGCAGCCGCAAGCTGATTTGCTGTGCCATTTTTGGATTAGCATCAAGGATCATTTGCGCGTTGCCGAGAGACGCCGCGTTAATATCGCTAGCAACAAACTGCCAGTGATATTCGCTCACTCCGAGCAAAGGGTAAATGCAATTGGCACCGGTGCCTATATCAAGCACCTGCACGCCTGATTTTTTTGGTATACGACCCTGATTACTAGTTGCCAGCAGATCGGCCAGATAATGCAGATAATCGGCCCGCCCTGGTACTGGCGGGCAAAGATTATTGACTGGAATATCCCATCCGCTAATGCCGTAATATTCTTTAAGCAAGGCGCGGTTAAGTGCCTTGACCGCAGCCGGGTTAGCAAAATCTATTCCTTGTTCACCGTGCTCATTCGTAGCAAGAAATGAACCTAGTTGAGGCTCGGCTTGCATCAAACGCGCAAAATCATAACGTCCTTGATGACGGTTACGCGGGTGGAGCTTGCCCCCCGCAATGGATACACTGAGTGGAAGGGATGCAATTGCTGTTTGCTCAGGTTTGATAGATGTTTTTGCTCGCATGCTGCGATTTTGCCACGCTTCTGTGTTTATCTCAGCATTGCCAGCAGATATTTTGACCGCAGACTGATATGATCTTCAATCAACTAGGAAAAAACATGAGCAACCCTCCACCTTCACGTACTTTGCAAGGTATCACCTTGGAAGCCATCCTCACCGGACTGGTTGCGCAATATGGCTGGGAGAAACTGGGAATGATGATAGATATCAAGTGTTTTACCAGCGCCCCAAGCATCAAATCGAGTCTCAAATTTTTACGCAAAACACCGTGGGCCAGAACCAAAGTGGAAGAGTTATATCTCAGCACCCCCGGCGCAAATTGATCTCTTGCCGATTCAACGATGAATAATATTTAGGAGCCTCTGATGATCCATAAAAAAGTAATTGCCCTGGTATTTATTTCTGCACAAATTAGCTGTCTGGTGGCGCATGCAGATACTTTGTTTGTTGATGCAAATGGCTACACCTTAGATGTCAGCAATAAATTACTGCACTTTCAGGCGATGGCGATCGATGATGCGGGGCGTGTGTTAGCGACTGGTAGTAACGCGCAAATGAAAAAGAAATACGCCACCGCCACGCAATTTAATTTGGCTGGAAAAACTTTATTACCGGGTCTGATCGATGCGCATGGGCACATCATTGAATTGGGTTTTGCAGAAAATCAACTGGGTCTGCGCGCCACTAATAACTTGCATGAGGCACAACAGGCAATTGCCGTGTACACCGTCAAGTATCCGCAACACCAATGGCTACTCGGTGGTGAATGGAATCAAGAAATTTGGAAATTAGGTCGTTTTCCAACCGCGCATGAGATTGATAGTGTGGTTGCGGATCGGCCAGTGTGGTTGCGCCGGGTTGACGGGCATGCCGGATGGGCCAATACCAAAGCCTTGCTAGCAGCGGGGATAACGCCCACGACACCAGACCCGGTCGGTGGAAAAATTGAGCGCGACGCGAATGGCGACGCCACTGGGATTTTAGTCGACGAGGCGATGAGTTTGATCGATCGCGTGTTACCCGCGCAAAATGACACGGAACGACGTAGCGCACTGGACGCAGCACTAAGTCAAATGCGCCAGGTTGGTTTAACCACGGTGCATGATGCAGGCGTCTCCGCTGAAATGGATCAACTGTACCGTGAATATGCCACGCAAGGAAAACTCACCACGCGCGTGTATGGAATGATCAGTGGTGTGGATAAATTTTTTGATGAAGTCTCGGCAAACGGACCCGGGCCCGGGCCATTAACGAGCTGGGCAGACGATAAGTATGCCTTACGTGCAGTCAAGCTATATTCTGACGGCGCATTAGGCAGTCGCGGTGCCGCATTATTGCAGCCATACAGCGATGCACCCCAAACCAAAGGGCTGCTATTTTCATCGGATGAGGCCATGCGGAGCATGGTCGCAAAGGCCGCTCTAAAAGGCTATCAAGTCAATGTGCATGCGATTGGTGATGCCGGCAACCGTCAAGTGATACAAAGCTTCGCGCAACTCCCTGCCAGTGCAGACGCGAGTAAATTACGTCACAGAATTGAGCATGCGCAGGTCTTGGCGCTTTCTGATATTCCTCAGGTGGCAAAACTCAATCTAATCCCGTCGATGCAACCTACCCACGCCACTTCCGATATGAATATGGCAGAAGATCGCGTTGGCAAAGAGAGGATAAAGGGCGCTTATGCCTGGAGAACTTTCTTAAAGCAAGGTTCGAAAATCGCTTGCGGCTCAGATTTTCCTGTAGAAAATCCAAATCCTTTCTGGGGAATTTATGCCGCAGTGAGCCGGCAAGACTTTACACAAAAGCCGGACCAAGGCTGGCACCCGGAGCAAGGTATGACCGTGATTGAAGCCTTCCGTTGCTTCACTATCGACGCAGCTTATGCCGGTCATCAAGAGAAATTTTTGGGAACACTGGAAAAAGGCAAATGGGCAGACTTCATTGTAGTTGACCAGGATTTGTTTAAAATTCCGGTGAAAGACATTTACAAAACAAGCGTTTTGCAAACCTGGCAAGCTGGTCGTCAGGTGTATAAAAAATAGATTTATAGGCTACCGCTTTAGCTTTTCAATTTAACGCCAGGGGAATTCCATGCACCGTTTGATTCCAAATTTGATTAGAAACTTGTTACTCAGCCTGTCACTGGTGTTAACTTTCACAACGCAGGCCGCAATTGCACCTGCACCGCCTCGTCCTGGCACTGAAGGCACAGGCCCGTATTCGCAATTAATTCTGCGCGGCGTCACCGTCATCAACGGCACCGGTGCGCCGGCTTTCGGTCCGGCCGATGTGGTGATTGAAAACAATCGCATTGTCGACGTGGTGATCGTCGGTAATGCGAATGCCCCAATCAAGCCGCAAGGTCGGCCCAAGCTCAAGGCCGGCGGACGCGAGATGGATTTGCACGGCAGCTATGTGCTGCCCGGTCTGATCGACATGCACGGACATATAGGCGGCGAAGAACAAGGGACACCTGCCGAATATGTGTATAAATTGTGGCTAGCGCACGGTATCACTACCATCCGCGACCCTGGCTGTGGCAATGGCGTCGATTTTTGCATCAGCGAACAAAAACGCAGCGCTGCCAATACCATCACGGCACCGCGCATCTTCCCTTACGCATTTTTTGGCATCGGCCGCGACACGCCATTCACTACGCCCGAACAGGCGCGCATCTGGGTACGTGAGATGAAGGCAAAAGGGATACTCGGCATGAAGTGTTTCGGCTACCGGCCTGACATTCTGGCCGCCGCGCTTGACGAAACAAAAAAACAAGGCATGCGCAGCGCCTGCCACCACGCCCAACTTGACGTAGGCAGAGTCAATGCGTTGACCACCGCGCGCTGGGGGCTGAGCACTGTAGAACACTGGTACGGCTTACCTGAAGCCTTGTTTGAAGGGCAAACTGTGCAGCAATATCCAGCTGACTATAACTATCAGAATGAGGCAAATCGTTTCGGCCAGGCCGGGCGTTTATGGGCGCAGGCAGCGCCACCTGGTTCAGCCAAATGGAATGCCGTGCGCGATGAAATGATCAAGCTTGATCTGACATTGGACCCTACCTTCACGATCTATCTTGCCGGGCGTGACTTGATGCGGGCGCGCCGCGCCGATTGGCACGAGGCCTACACGTTGCCATCGCTGTGGAATTTCTTTGAACCCAACCGCGACAACCACGGCAGCTTTTTTTACGACTGGGGCAGCGAAGACGAGATCGCCTGGCGCGACAATTATCATCGCTGGATGATGTTCGTTAACGACTACAAAAATCACGGCGGGCGCGTCACGGTAGGCAGTGATTCTGGCTACATCTACCAAACCTATGGTTTCGGTACGATACAAGAACTGGAAATGCTACGCGAAGCGGGCTTTCATCCACTGGAAGTGATCCGCAGCGCTACCTTAGCCGGTGCCCAGGCCTTGGGTGCGGATGAACGCATCGGTTCGATTGAGCCAGGCAAACTAGCCGATATCGTGGTGCTGTCAGAAAATCCTTTGGCCAACCTGAAGGTGTTGTATGGAACCGGTCATATCCGTCTCAATGCAGAAGGCAAACCTGTACGGGTAGGTGGTGTCAATTACACGATCAAGGACGGCATAGTCTACGATGCAGCACAACTGCGCGCCGATGTGCGCCGGCTCGTGGCTGACGATAAAAAACGTTTGGGAATTGAGCGGTTGAAACAACCGGGTGATTAAGGTAGATACGCGGGGCGGGGGAATTCTCTTTTCTTGAAAACGAATTCCCCCGCCTTGTTTCAAAAAATTTCTCTGTAGGCGAACAAACCCTGGCTGCCACCGGTATGTAAAAATAATTGTCGGCTGCCTGGCGCAATCACCCCTTGCGCGCACAGATCCATCAAACCGGCCATGGCTTTTCCGGTATACACCGGGTCTAGCAATACGCCTTCAAGCTGCGCAACTTGTCTGACCGCAGCAACCATAGCATCAGTGGCCATGCCATAACCTGCGCCACAATAATTGCCATTGGCGATCACACGTCCATTGGCAAGCTGTTGATCGAGATTAAGTTGGATCAATATTCCCCTGAGCAAGGTATCCACTAAAACCTGCTGTGCTTCACCTGAGCGGCTCACCGTAATGCCAAGCACAGGAATATCGGATTGTGCGGCAATCAAGCCAGCCAGTAAACCGGCCTGTGTTCCCGCACTACCCGTGGCCAAGACGATCTGATCGATCTGTATTTTTTGCTCGTCGAGTTGCTGCAAGATCTCAATAGCGCAGCGCACATAACCGAGACTGCCGATAGCGTTAGAACCGCCAATCGGTATCAAATACGGTTTTTTCCCTTCGCTCTCAAGGCGCGCCATCAGCGTGGCGGCGTAGGCACTACAATCCTCGCTTAACTTAAGCAAATGAATTTTGGCACCAAACAAATGATCGAGCAGCAGATTGCCGTTGTTGTGATAATCAGCCTCTGGCGTACCAGCCACCTCTTGCAGCACCAACTCACAGCCATAGCCAAATTTGGCCGCTGCTGCCGCTGTCTGCCGGGCGTGGTTCGATTGCAGACCGCCTATCGTGACTAAGGTATCGGCCTGCTTTTGCTTGGCATCTGCCAGCAGATACTCAAGCTTTCTGGTTTTATTGCCGCCACCTGCCAGGCCCGTACAGTCGTCGCGTTTAAAAAAAATCTTGCAGCCCAATTTCTTGGAAAGCTGCGGCGTAAACTCCAAGGGAGTGGGTGCATGCGAGATGGTAATGCGTGCAATCTGATCAAAATTCTTCATCTGTAACTTGCTCCTTGATGTAAGATAATTTCTGTCTTGATTCTCTCGTTGTTACACAGTTCCGTTCTCTATGGTGAACACTATGCAAGCAAAGCCCACACAATCAGGCAATTTTCTAAAGAACTACACCAGTATATTCTTACTTCTGGCTGGCATAACAGCAGGAAGCATTTTGGGCCTGTTTTCTGGCAAAAGCGTAGAGGTAATCAAACCTCTTGGTGATATTTTTTTGAACTTCCTTTTTACCGCTATCATTCCATTAGTTTTTTTTACTATTTCCTCATCAATCGCCAATTTACAAAAAACCGAGAAACTGGAAAAACTATTTGGCGTTGTCATTCTCGTCTTTTTAGGTACTGTCATTACTTCGGCAATGTTGATGATTATCGGAATATTAATTTTCCCTATCCATCAAGATTTCATCGCCGCAAAAATGGCTTTTGAAACGATACCAACAAGTAGCGCCGGCACGCAGCTAACGCAACTAATCACCGTGAATGATTTCTACGAAATACTATCGAGAAAAAATATGCTTGCCTTGATTATTTTTTCATTTTTAGTCGGATTTGCGACTTTACGTACTGCCGACAAAGGTAAAGAATTTCATCAATTTCTCAATTCAGGCAATGAAGTCATGAAGCAAGTGCTGCATCTCATCATGATGACAGCGCCGATAGGTTTAGGCGCATATTTTGCATATCAAGTCGGCGTTTTTGGACCGCAATTATTTGGCGCCTATGCTAAACCGCTGGGCTTGTATTATGCCGTTTGTGCTTTTTACTTTATCGTATTTTTTAGTCTGTACGCTTTTTTTGCCGGAGGTAAAAAAGGCTTGCAGATTTTTTGGAAAAACAATATCACGCCATCCTTAACCGCATTAGGTACTTGCAGCAGTATTGCAACGATACCTGCAAACCTTGAAGGTGCGACGCAGATGCGCATTCCAGAACACATCAAAAATCTGGTGATTCCTCTTGGTGCACCATTGCATAAAGACGGCTCCAGCATGTCTTCCATTGTCAAAATCGCCGTCTTGTTTGCGATGTTCGGTAAGGATTTTACCGACCC
>JANYFV010000110.1 GCA_025359635.1 Undibacterium sp.
GGCAGCATTGCTGCTGTTTGTCGGCAGTCTGACATTGGTGCCCATGATCGGTGGCGAGATGTTCCCCGAAGTTGATGACGGGCAAATTTACGTGACATTAAAAACACCGGTTGGCTCGAGCTTGCAATACACCAACAGCAAGATATTGCAAGTCGAAAATATCCTCCATGAATTTCCCGAAATTGAATACATCAACACCAGCGTAGGTGGTGAAGACGGGCGCAATATCGGTAATATTGCCTTGAAACTCAAAGATAAACAAAAATACAAACGGCGTAGCCAGAAAGAAGTCGAAAAGCTCTTGCGCGAACGGATACATACCATCGCCGGAATTGAATTGTCGCTGGGTTTTGGCAAGCCAATTTTTATCGCTATTTTAGGGCAGGATGAAAGTCAACTCGATGCTGTAGCACAAAAGCTCATGACGAAGATGCGCCAGGTTAAAGGTGTGGTCGATCTAGAGTACAGCCTGGCCGCAGCCAACCCGTCCACAGTGGTCAAAATCAAGAATGAAGCGGCCAGTGATCTGGGTCTTACGCCACAACAGATAGGCGCGGCCTTGCGACCTTTGATTGCCGGTGAGGCGGTCAGCCGATGGCTGGCACCGGATGGCCAAAATTACGAAATTAATGTGCAATTGCCTAAGTCTGAACGGCAAAAAGTAACCGACCTCGAACAACTCGCCATCGCCAGTGGCAAATTTGACGCCGAGGGAAAAGCCATCATGGTGCCGCTGCGCCAGATCGCCGAATTCGTTTCGTCCTCCAGCCCACAGGTGATCAAGCGCCAGGCCTTACAAAGACGGGTCGCAATTTACGCCAATATTGCGGGCCGGCCAAATAGTGAAGTCAATGCCGAGATCGACAAACTCACCAAAAATATCGCCTTACCAAATGGCGTACGTTTTGATATTGGCGGTGGCGCAGAACAAGAAAAGGACATGATGGGTTCAGCCATTGGCGCGCTAGGAATAGCGGTGATTTTCATCTATCTGGTACTGGCTTCGCAGTTCGGCAGCTTCTTGCAGCCGGTAGCGATCATGATGTCATTGCCGCTCTCGCTGATCGGGGTTTTGCTGGCCTTACTCTTCACCGGCAGCACGCTCAATATGTTCTCCGTCATCGGCTTCATCATGCTGATGGGCCTGGTCACCAAAAATGCGATTTTGCTGGTGGATTTTGCCAACCACGCACAACGCGAAGGACAAAATCAGCGCGATGCATTATTGACCGCAGGCCAGGTGCGTCTGCGCCCGATCATCATGACCACGCTGGCAATGGTGTTCGGCATGTTGCCTATGGCAATCGGTGCCGGTGACGGCGGTGAAGTGCAGGCACCAATGGGGCGTGCCGTGATCGGTGGGGTGCTTACCTCGACCTTACTAACGCTGGTGGTGGTGCCAGTCGCTTATACCTATCTAGATAGCTGGGGCAAACGCGCGGCGCGCTTCTTTGGGGGCGGCAAACATAGTGCTGCACCGTTAGTAGAAAACGCGACTTTAGGATAGTTGCCCAGCGAGTTTTCAGCTGGCCTCAGCCTTCAAGCGAGAAGGGGATTTATCTATTCGAAATTTTTGGCTCGGTGGCGCGCGGTGAAGAACATGCTGGCAGCGATGTGGATGTGCTGCTAATTGGTGATCTGAGTTTCGGCGATGCGGATGTCCTTGGAAAACTTAGTCAGTATTAATCGTTTGCAAAAACATTCAGCGACGCCTGAGAGTATCCTCAAGTTGCTTAGGGAAGCGCGGATTTATTCGATTTCGTCATCCTCGCGAAAGCGGGGATCCAACCCGATAAATTTGCTAAACTTGTCCATCACTTACCCCCTCAATTTCGGCTCTGAGCCGTGATGTGAAACTAAAGTAGGACTTATGCAAAATTGCGCTGGCTAGGCGTGGAGCCGAAGGCAGTGCAATTGTACGACGAGGCGAACACAACAACGCCAGTGTCTGTTTTGCGTAAGTCCTATAAAGCTTAACCCCGTCGCTTTAGGTGTGGTAAGTCAATACATTATGTCTAGTTTTCAACCTGTTCGCGAAGCGACATAGTAGTCGTGCTTCGCACGAAGTAAATGAAAACTGGATCCCCGACTAAAGCATTCGGGGATGACGAATAAATCCGCGCTTCCTTGGCGCTGCTGAGCGCAATCTGGCCGATTATGAAGGCGATCCGATTGCAGATGCGACGCTGGCAGAATGCCCGCATTTGATTCACTTGCTTATATTTTAAAGTAAACTATAATTGATTTTAATGCCTATTAAGTCAATTATAGTTTATGTTAAATCAAGCTCCCCGCTCAATTACGTTTCCGCCAGAGTGTATTGATGCGCTTGTCGCTCTAGGTGCGCGCATACGCTATCAACGTCAGGCGGCAAATTGGACCATTGCCGATATGTGTTCGCGTCTTTTTTGTTCGAAGCCTACTTATATGGCGCTGGAGGCTGGTAAGCCTACCGTCTCGATCGGTTTGCTGGCGAAAGCACTTTGGGTTCTTGGCCTTTCTGATGGATTGCAGGGTCTTTGTCCATTAACTGTAGGCGAGCCGAATAATCGTCGCATTCGTAGCCGTAAAACGCCTGCTTTGCACATGACTGGAAGCGAACTTGATTTCTAATAAACAATTATTTGTCGGTGTGTATCTGCCTGGTGAATTTCAGGCTACGCCAGCGGCATTGCTGATGCATCGGCGCATTTTCGCAATGATAAAGTTATTAAAATATTAGAAGCTACGCCAAAAATTACGCCACACAATCATTAGTGGAAATCACGTAATTACACAACAATACACAAAGCAATTTTATTTTTGTGTATTGTTGTGTATAGTTAAGCCCATGAACAGCACAGACATCATAAAAAAACTAATCGCAGCCGGTTGGGAGCACGTCTCAACTAAGGGCAGCCATCACAAATATAAACACCCTACAACGGGCAAATCTGTGATTGTTCCGCACCCGAAGAAAGACCTGCCAATTGGCACTGCAAAAAGTATTTTGAAGCAAGCTGATCTGAAATGAGGACACCAATGTTATATCCACTCTATGTACATAAAGACGAAGGCAGCGCATATGGCGCAAGCTTTCCTGATCTGCCAGGCGTCTTTACCGCCGCCGATGATCTAAATGATCTCCTAGCAATGGCGCAACAAGCCGTAGAAGCGATGTTTGAAGGTGAGGCGCAGATTCCTGATGCATCATCAATCGAACACTGGAAAGATTCAAAAGACTATGCTGATGGTTTTTGGATGCTGGTGAATATTGATCGCTCAAAAATCAATACAAAGCCAGTCCGCTTGAATATTTCCCTGCCTGAAAGTCTGCTGCACGACATCGATGTATTTGCTAAGGCACATCATTTAACTCGATCTGGCTTTTTAGCCAAGGCGGCAATAGATGTAATGTCTAAAGAAATAGCTTGATAAGACATTGGATTGAGGTCTGTGCAGCCTGTTAGCGCAACCGGCACAGACGCTCTGTTTCATACGCCTGCAGACACCTGCACTTTTTACATCTTGATCATGCTCGCGCATGTGCGCCTTCGGTCTTTCATTAAATAGCACGATCTTTCTTGCTACAACTTTAGGGAAGCGCGGATTTATTTAATAAGCGCGAAACCCCATTTTTTTGAAGACTGAAAATGACGATATTATTCGACGAAAAAATGGGATTTCCCTCCTGGTTCGGTGTAAAACGGATGATTTTGACAGTAAATTCCCTTGCTTGGCACCAGCCAAACTGCGGAAATGTTACCGCCAAACTCATCCCGTTTTCCACTCGAACGCACTTGCCGAATAAATCCG
>JANYFV010000114.1 GCA_025359635.1 Undibacterium sp.
GTGCAAAAGATCTTTGCCATCCTTCTATTGCTGGTGGCAGTTGGCATGTTGGTGAAAGCGGCCACCGTCGTATGAGTTGGCAGCGATAGTATGCGCGGTATTATTGCGCATACTTCGATAGAAATAATAAAACACTACCGACTCAAGATAATGCCCGGGGCAGCTGGATTATTTTATGGACCTCAACATCATTCCAATATTAACGCGATATTTTATCGATTAACTTTGGCAGATTTAGTCCTCCCGCCAAGTGCCGCTGCCTGCGTTTCCAATTGGCGCGCCACATTGCCACACACCAAATCGCATAAAGCATAAATTGCAGGATCAGCGATGCGGTAATACACCGAAGTGCCACGGCCTTCTCTTGCTACCAGCCCATGTTTTGCTAGCGTAGAAAGGTGCCTTGATACGTTCGCTTGTGAGCAATCGCAATGTTCGGCCAGTTCGCCGACATTCTGCTCGTGATCTCTTAAACAATTCAGAATGCGCAAACGGGTAGGTTCGGCCAGTGCGGAGAAATATTGCGCGACCTGAATCAGGGCTTGATCGGATAAACCTTCCATGGCGGGACATTGCTCCTGTTTGAAAGCCATTATGATACCTCGCTGATACCCGTTAAAGTATTTGCTTGCTTAGCTAATTTACTATTTGCGTGTATGCGCAAATAAGTATATTATGGATTCAATTTCTATGCAATGTCTTATTTTCTGGAGAGTTTGATTATGCCGCAGCGCTACAAACAAGGTTTTTCGCTTTTGTCATTAGTGCTTTTTCTGCTCTCAATGTTGCTTGCAAATGCGGCGTGTGCACAAGTCGCTACGTCCTTAGCTGGCAAGCCTTTGGCTGTTGCTGTAGTGCGTTCAAGTAATAGCGCACAACTGTATAGCGCGGATGGCGTAGTCGAGGCGGTTCGTCAAACAGTGATCTCAAGCCAGATATCAGGAGCGATAGTCGACTTGCCATTGAATGTGGGCGACCGCTTCAATGTGGGGGCCTTGCTGGTACGTGTCGATGCCAGGGCGGCAAATCAGGAAGCCAATGCCAGTCGCGCCCAGGTCGATGCCGCACGTGCCGCATTAGTGGTCGCCGCAAAAGATTACGATCGTCAAAAACAGTTGTTCGCCAAGGCTTACATTAGTGCCGCGCAACTCGAACGTGCTGAAGCACAATTTAAATCAGCCAGCGCACAAGCTAACGCGCAAATCGCTCAGGCTGGCGCGGTGCAAACTCAGTCTGGCTTTTATGTACTCAATGCACCTTATGCAGGAGTAGTGGCAGATCGGTCGGTTACCCTCGGTGATATGGCGATGCCAGGCCGCGCCCTGATGACGATTTATGACCCAACTTCCTTACGCGTAACGGCGACCGTGCCGCAAGACCGTGTTGCCGGCATGGTCGCTGGTCAGAATGTGAAGATTGAGTTCCCCGGTTTGCCAGAAACGCAGCGCTGGATTAACGCAAGTAAGTTCACTATTTTGCCGGTCGCCGATGCCGCTACGCATACGGTGCAAATTCGCTTGGATTTGCCTGCCGCGACCAAGGGTTTGACTCCCGGCATGTTTGCCCGGGTCAAGCTTGCTGTTAGCGGCGGTGCCGTTGATAACGCTCGGACGTATGTACCGGCCAAGGCGGTCTTTCGTCGTGCTGAATTGACCGCGGTATATGTCTTGAATGCGCAGGGAAAGCCCTTGCTGCGTCAGGTTAAAGCGGGTGCGATTAGCGGTGTTGAGCAAGAAATTTTGAGTGGCGTTTCTGCTGGTGAGCAAGTCGTGCTTGATCCGGTCGCTGCCGCACAATTTAGTCTCATAAAGTAAGTGAAAATAAGCGAAATTCAAATGAAAAAAGCGAGTCACATCATGGGCGTTTCAGGGCGAATTGCTGCTTTCTTCCAGACCGCGCAAATCACGCCATTGCTGGCGCTGGTAGCTTTCCTGCTTGGTCTGTTTGCAGTGATGGTAACGCCGCGCGAAGAAGAGCCGCAGATCAATGTCACGATGGCCAATGTGCTGATCCCTTTTCCCGGTGCCTCGGTGAAAGATGTAGAGCAGATGGTGGCGGTGCCGGCTGAACAGGTGTTGAGCCAGATCGCCAATGTCGAGCATGTGATGTCAGTGTCGCGCCCGGGTCTTGCGATCATTACTGTGCAGTTTGAAGTCGGTGTACCTAATACCGAGGCGCTGGTGCGTTTGTATAACACCGTGCACAGCCATCGCGACTGGTTGCCGGCAAATCTGGGTACCTTAGAGCCATTAATCAAACCCAAAGGCATTGACGATGTGCCGATCGTTTCCTTAACGCTCTGGAGTAAAAATCAACAGACAGGATCATACGATCTGGAACGTGTCGCGCATAGCGTAGAGGCCGATCTGAAGCGAGTAAAAGGCACGCGCGAAGTGATGACAATTGGCGGCCCCGGTCGTGCTGTGAATATAGAGCTTGACCCAGCCAGGCTCGCTGCGAGTGGCCTTACCGTGATGGATCTGCAAGGCAGTTTGCAATCGGCCAATCTGGGTTTGCCAGCCAGTGAACTCACTGCGGGCAATCGCGCCGTTGCCATTGATGCCGGGCCGTTCTTGCGTGATGCGCAGGCGGTAGGTGAGCTGGTGGTCGGTGTTAAATCAGGTAAGCCGGTATTCTTGCAAGACGTCGCAAAAATCGAGGACGGTGCCTTGCCCCCAGCACGTTACGTCTGGCACGGCGTGTCGAATAAAGTGGGTGGTAAAGACATCGCAGAATACCCTGCCGTGACGATTTCCATCACTAAAAAACCTGGTCAGAATGCGGTCGATGTCGCTAACGCGGTACTGGCACGTGCCGAGTCATTGAAGAATACGGTTATCCCTGCCGATGTCGAAATCACGACCACGCGCAACTATGGCCAGACCGCCGATGACAAGGCGAAAAAGCTCATCACCAAGTTACTGTTCGCTACCGCGTCGGTGGTGGCCTTGGTGTTTCTGGCGCTTGGCAGACGTGAAGCGGCGATAGTCGGCACGGCAGTCATTTTGACCTTGACCGTGACCCTGTTTGCTTCATGGGCGTGGGGTTTTACCTTGAACCGCGTTTCCTTATTCGCGTTGATATTTTCTATCGGTATCCTGGTCGACGATGCGATCGTGGTGGTGGAAAACATTCACCGGCATCAGGCTTTGTTTCCGGAAAAAACACTGAAGGAAATCATTCCCGGCGCGGTCGATGAAGTCGGTGGCCCGACCATACTCGCGACCTTGACGGTAATAGCCGCATTGTTGCCGATGGCCTTTGTCAGCGGCTTGATGGGGCCGTACATGAGCCCGATTCCGA
>JANYFV010000126.1 GCA_025359635.1 Undibacterium sp.
GTTGCAGCAAACGTATTGATTGCTGCAACTGTGGCGTCAATGCCAAATGTTGCGAGGTGCGTAGCTGCAGGCTTTGCTTCATGGTGTCGATCTCCGCTACATGCGGAAATGCTCTCCCAAATAAACACGTCTTACAGATTCATTTTTGATGATGTCATCTGGGCTACCACTGGCTAAAACTGCACCTTGATTGATGATGCAAGCATGGTCGCAAATCCCTAGTGTTTCACGCACATTATGGTCGGTGATAAGAACGCCGATACCACGCTCTTTTAAGAATCTGACGATACGTTGTATTTCGATAACCGCAATCGGGTCAACTCCGGCGAACGGTTCGTCGAGCAAAACAAAGCGCGGATTGGTAGCAAGTGCGCGGGCAATTTCCACCCGGCGTCGCTCACCACCGGACAAGGATAGAGCTTGATTTTCTCTGATACCTTCAATTTGCAACTCTGCCAATAAGGTATCAAGACGTTGTTCTATCTCAGCTTTGGAAAAATATTTTCCATGCTTATCCGTTTGCAATTCGAGTACTGCCCGAATATTGTCTTCCACTGATAATTTACGAAAAACGGAAGCCTCCTGCGGCAGATAAGATAAACCAAGTTTGGCGCGTTCGTGAATGGGGAGGTGAGAAATATTCACGCCATCGACATCAATTTCCCCGGCATCAGATGGTACCAGTCCAACTATCATATAGAACGAGGTGGTTTTGCCAGCACCGTTTGGGCCGAGTAGACCAACGACTTCTCCACTTTTTACTTGCAGCGAAACATCACGCACTACCTGGCGGGCCCCATAGCGCTTTTGTAAACCTTGGACGACGAGTGTACTTGTCATATTTATTTATTTATTTTTTCTGTTTTTGATTCTGCTTTAGACTCAATTTTTGGTTCTATGGTCAGTGTCACACGCCCTGCGCCTGGCACATGTTTGCCCGAGCTTGAGTTGGTTGCGATAAAGACGTCATTTAAGCTATCGTAGGAAAGAAATTCACCATCTTGCTCCTGAGTGATTCGTTTTCCTTCCATATAGCGAACCCGTGCTTTAGTGATAAATTTTACCAGTTCAGTTTTCTCGTCATATTCAACCCGATCCGCAACCCCTTCTAGCCACAAGTCAGGGCCGCCATCACGTTTTTGCCGGAAAAAAACTTGACCGCCGGTCTCGCCGTAAAGGTTGAAGTTGCGCGTTTTTTCACTACTTTCGCTAAAGACTGCGCGCTCCGCCCGTACGATTAAAGTGCCACGGGTTAATTCGACGTGTCCAGTCAAGGTGGTGACATTTTTTTTTCCATCAAAAATAGAATATTCGGCACTTAATTCCGCTTTTTGTAAGCTATCGGTTTTTTCCGCGGAGGCTTGCATCATTGGTGCGAAAAGGCTAGTCAACAGGAATAGATGTCTGAAATAATGGAATGAAATAATGTCGCAGAGTCGCATGTTAATTTCTCGAATGTTATGTTTTTGGTTTCGCAACTGCTTCGCTCTTATTGAAGCTCGCACGCACTTTGCTTAATAATTGTATTTGTTGAGTCGTATTGTCTGCGGTCATGCCTACCGCATGAATTTCCGAGCTGTTTGTAAAGAGGCTGACGGCCTGATCAGTCTTCATTTTATTTTCATTTGGCAGCAATAATAAATATTCTGATTCCAGTTTCATATATTTTGAACTTGCAGTTTCCGGTCTTTCGGCCTGAACATTGCCTTGTAAATGGATCTGATCATTCTCCCGTGCTGGTGTGATCTGCAGGCTTTTTTGTTCAATAACTGCACGTTCAGCGCGAATATTCAAAGGTACTTTATCCGCATCAAAACTATTGATGCGCGGTTGTTGAATCTCGAAATCATCATTCAGTGGATGATGACTGAGTTTGTCGCCAGTGATGTTGTAATTTACCTGCCCATTATTAGGCAAACGAATAAAACTGAATTTCTCGACGTAATAATCCGGTTCGCTACGAGCAGAAGAACGCGAATTCCCGTCGGTGTCGTTGCGCCGCATCAGCTCTAGTATCCAGAAGCTAGCTAACGCCAATACTGCCACCAATATGACAGCAAGCCAAATACGAAAGCGATCGGCGGTCAGTGCATATTTCATTTTAAAAATCTGGTCAGGACTTGATCGTATTTCCCCTGCGCCTGTAAAATGAAATCGCAAAGTTCACGTGCTGCACCGGTACCACCAGTAGCTTGGGTAATGTAATCAACGCGACTTTTTACCTCAATATGGCCATTGGGTACGCTGGCAGAAAATCCTACGCGTGACAAGACCGGCAGATCAATCACGTCATCGCCGATAAATCCGCAGTGTCTTGGCTCGACCGCCAGCACCGCGATGAGTTCTTCAAAGGCCTGTTTTTTATCATGTATGCCCTGAAGTAGATGAGTAATGCCAAGGTCCTCGGCACGTCTCGCAACGATGGGCGATTGACGGGCGCTAATGATGGCGGTAATGATGCCAGCATCTTGTAATAATTTAATTCCCTGACCATCGAGAACATGAAAAGTTTTTAAAAATTCGCCGTCTGCGCCAAAATGCAGACTGCCATCAGTGAGTATGCCGTCGACGTCAAAGATCATTAACTTGACCAGTGCGGCTTTTTTTAAGGCTCCTATATTATTGCCAGATGTGTTCATTAGATTACCTTTGCGCGAGTCAGATCGTGAATGTGTAAAGCACCGACCAGTTTGCCGTTTTCATCGGCGACCAAGAGCTGATTAATTCTATGGGTTTCCATGATCTCAACGGCTTCAACTGCCAGTTGCTCAGGGCGAATACTGCGCGGATTGCTGCGCATCACATCGATGATTTTGACTTGAGAAAAATCTTGTAGCTTTTCCATCAGACGACGTAAATCGCCATCGGTAAACACGCCAACAATATGCTGATCCTGGTCAACAACGGCGGTCATCGCCATGCCTTTTTGTGTGATTTCTAATAAGGCTGTTGAAAGTTTGGTCTCAGGTGATACGCGCGGAATCGCATCGCCAGTACGCATCACATCACGCACATGCGTCAGCAATCGCCTGCCTAATGTGCCGCCGGGATGCGAGCGGGCAAAATCTTCTTCGCGAAAACCGCGTGCGTCAAGTACCGCTACTGCCAGCGCATCGCCCATCGCTAACGTGACGGTGGTGCTGGCAGTTGGCGCTAAATTGAGTGGGCAAGCTTCTTTATCAACTTGTACGCTCAGATGCACATCGGCTAAATTAGCCAGACTCGATTCTGCGTTGCCGGTCATCGCAATTAATTTAACGCCAAGTCGTTTGATGATAGGCAAAATCGACATCAACTCTGAGGCTTCGCCAGAATACGAAATCGCAATGAATACGTCGTGCGAAGTCACCATGCCCAAGTCGCCATGTGCGGCTTCAGCCGGATGCACGAAGAATGATGGCGTTCCGGTAGAGGCAAAAGTGGCGGCAATCTTGCGCGCAATATGACCAGATTTGCCGATTCCTGATACGACAACTCTGCCTTCACAATGGAGTAATAGGGAAATCGCCTTAGTGAAAGCTGTGGCTTCTACGCCAGTGAGTCTTTGTTTCAGAGTGAGAATGGCATCAGCTTCAATCTGCAATGTCTCGCAGGCGAGTTGCAAAGCATGTGCGGCAGCGCCGTCGACTATGGGGGAGGGGGCTTGTTGAGTACTCATACGCCAAGTATAAACCAAAATTACTAAGCAAGAACTCTGCCAGTTGTAAAGAAGTGAATATTGTTCATTATTTATCGCGCTTTAGCGTCACTAAATCGGCAATAATAAAGAATATGAGCGCTCTCGATACAACACTATTACTTTTGGCCGCTGCCGTTCTCGGCGTGGTGGCATTTCGCATGATGCATTTGCCGCCTATGCTCGGTTATTTGGTGGTGGGCATTTTAATTGGTCCACATGGATTCGGCTGGGCGCAAGACAGCTCAACCACCCATCAATTGGCAGAATTTGGCGTAGTTTTCCTGATGTTTTCGATAGGTTTGGAGTTTTCTCTACCTAAATTGATGTCGATGCGACGCGCTGTTTTTGGCCTGGGGATGGCGCAAGTCTTTACTACCATAGTGTTGACGATGACGTGTGCACTAATCGCCGGGTATTGGCTGCCAAAGCAATTTCAAATTGGCTGGGAAGCTGCGTTTGCTCTGGGCGGTGCGTTGGCAATGTCATCGACCGCCATCGTTTCTAAGATGCTCAATGAGCGACTAGAGCTGGAAAGTCCGCATGGACGCCAGATTATCAGCGTACTCTTATTTCAGGATCTG
This sequence comes from Undibacterium sp., assembly GCA_025359635.1. Lineage (GTDB taxonomy): Bacteria > Pseudomonadota > Gammaproteobacteria > Burkholderiales > Burkholderiaceae_D > Undibacterium. Next base: position 4,261 of record JANYFV010000126.1, read on the forward strand.
GCAGTGGTTCCACTGCTGATCCTCGTGCCAGCGCTCGCCAAGCATGCAGACAATCTGGTTGAAACTTTGGCCTGGGCCAGTGGCAAGGCGGCGCTGGTCTTGTTCCTATTATTTTTTCTGGGACAAAAAATTGTGCGTGGATGGCTGAGCGCCGTCGTCAAGCACCGCTCGCAAGAGTTGTTTATGTTAAACCTGCTACTGATCACCCTTGGTGCTGCCTGGCTGACAGAGCATGCTGGCTTGTCTTTGCCGCTGGGTGCCTTCGTTGCCGGGATGTTAATTTCAGAAACCGAATACAAGCATCAAGTCGAAGAAGACATTAAATCTTTTCGCGATGTACTGTTAGGGCTATTTTTTATCACGGTAGGCATGCTACTCAATTTACGTTTGGTGCTTGAGCACAGTTGGCTAATGCTACTGTTATTGCTCGGTCCCATGCTATTAAAATTTGGCCTGATTACTGCTCTATCGCGCGCTTTTGGCGGTTCCACCAGTGTGGCTTTGCGTACCGGATTGGGTTTGGCGCAGGCCGGCGAATTTGGTTTTGTCTTGCTGAATCAAGCCGGTGGTTTGCAATTGGTTGACCCCTTGTTGTTGCAGCTAATACTCGCTTCCATGGTCTTGTCGATGCTGTTATCACCTTTGATATTAGCCAAATCAGACGCCATAGTTTTAAAACTCTCTGCCAATGAATGGATGATGCAATCACTGGCGCTGACCCAGATTGCAGCGCGCAGCATGAGTGCAAAAAAGCATGTAATCATCGCGGGCTTTGGTCGCAGCGGGCAAAGTCTGGCGCGCATATTATCGGAAGAAAATATTGATTACCACGCGCTCGATCTTGATCCCGATCGTATCCGAGAG
>JANYFV010000159.1 GCA_025359635.1 Undibacterium sp.
GTTTGCTGCGGTCTCTGGGGTTGTCGCAAAAAGTGGTCTCGGCGTACTCGCGACTTACGGTGTATTCATGTCGGAATTCTATTTATCGATTTTGCTGTTATGGCTGGTCTTAATTTTTATCGGATATTTATTTCTAAAGAATCGTATCATCGGACTGTTGCGTGAGCTTCGTTTACCTACCTTGCTGGCTTTCTCGACAGCCTCATCAGAAGCGGCCTTTCCCAAAACACTGGAAGGCCTGGAACGCTTTGGTGTGCATAACCGCATTGCCTCTTTTGTTTTACCACTAGGATATTCGTTTAACCTCGATGGTTCGATGATGTACTGTACCTTTGCCACGGTATTTATCGCACAGGCTTATGGCATTGAATTAGATCTGGGCACTCAAATCACAATGATGTTGATACTAATGCTCACGTCTAAAGGCATGGCCGGTGTGCCGCGAGCGTCGCTGGTCGTGATTGCGGCAACGCTCAACCAGTTTAAAATTCCTGAGGCCGGGCTGTTGCTGTTGCTCGGTGTTGATCATTTCCTTGATATGGCACGTTCTGCAACCAACGTAATCGGTAACGGCATCGCTGCTGCAGTAGTTGCGAAGTGGGAAGGCGAATTAGGCCCGCATATCCAAGGTGAGTTGGTTGATCAGGAATTTCCTGAATAGGGTTTGATTTAGGAAATTTTCTATATTTCGCTTGAATAGAAAACGCTGATCGCATAGTGCCATCAGCGTTTTTTATTTAGCCGCAATTTCTTAACGACTTCATTCATGTGTTTGAAATTTTAAATTTCAGTGAGCTATTTCACCTGCCCGCGCAATTGCCATCGGTAGCGACTCAACGCAATTTTCAGCGCCCACATGCGCATAAAAACCTGAACGCTGCATCAAGCTAAGTGGCTGCTGGTTCAAGCCACATAACACCAGTTGCCCACCTTGCTTATGTATGAGTTTCAGTAACATTTCCAGCGCATCGAGGCCCGTGGTATCGATATTGATCAAATGATCTAACTCCAAAATCATGACTCTCGCCATCATCGTCTTGGGGTCGATTAATTGTTCCAACTTATCGACTGCACCAAAGAACAAAGATCCAAAAATCGAATAGGCAACTACGCCAGTTGGTAACGGTGCACTTAGCCTTGTAGCAGCAATTGGTTCAACAGTGGTGAGACTAGAGATGCGGTAAATGAAAAAAATACATGCCAGCATTAATCCAACTTCTACTGCAACGGTCAAGTCGATAATCACGGTCAGAAAAAAAGTGCCCAACATAATCACACGATAGTTGATAGAAAATTGTTTGAGCCGCACAAACTCGCGCCACTCGCCCATATTGAAGGCGACAAACAACAGGATCGCCGCTAAAGATGCCAAAGGAATATTCTGAGCCAGAGGAGCTGCGATCAAAACAGTAATCAATATGGTGAGAGCATGTACCATCCCGGCAATCGGCGAGGCTGCGCCCGAACGTATATTGGTGACTGTACGAGCTATGGTGCCAGTCGCAGGCAGACCACCAAAAAACGGCACGACAACATTAGCGATGCCTTGCGCCATTAATTCTTGATTAGGGTCATGCCTGTCGCCGGTTAGCTTATCCGCAACGCGGGCACATAAAAGAGATTCGATAGCGCCAAGCAAAGCAATGGTAATCGTGGGAGCGAATAACTGTTTCACCAGGCTCCAGGAAAATACTGGCAAAGTAAATACCGGTAAGCTTTGCGGTATTCCGCCAAATTTATTGCCTATGGTTTCGACCGGTAAGTTAAATGCGCTAACCGCTATCGTGCCAAACACCAATACGACAACTGGCCCGGGGATGGCCGACAAAAATGAGAATGCCTTGTTGGTATTCTTTTTCCATATCTGGCTACGCAGATTCTTATTTTCCTGCTCGTGAAGGATGTCATTCATTCTTACTTTAACCAGACTTGGCCACAAAAAAATCAGCATTAAAGAGATCAGGGCAAGCGCAAGAGTAGTGAAATCAAGAAGATGAAAGCTGCGGCCAAGTATATCGATCTGGGCAAAAAAATCACCGGGCATCTTGGCAATGTTCAACCCAAAAAAATCTTTCATTTGTGAGATCGCAACTAGGACTGCAATCCCGTTGGTAAAACCAATCACAATAGCAATAGGGATAAACCGGACCAGCGACCCTAGCCTGAGCATCCCCATCAAGAACAATAATATGCCGGCAAAAATCGTCGCAATCAATAGATTGGCCAGGCCGTATTTCTCCAGAATGCCGTAGACAATGACGATGAAGGCACCGGCTGGCCCACCTATTTGCACGCGCGAGCCGCCCAATGCAGAGATCAAAAAACCGGCAATAATCGCTGTAAAAATGCCGGCCTCAGGTTTAACACCTGAGGCAATCGCAAACGCCATCGCTAAAGGCAATGCCACCACGCCAACTGTCAGGCCAGCTGCAATGTCACGAAAAAAAAGACTGCGATTATAATTTTTTAAATCTGCCAGTAAGCGCGGGCGAAAGGAAAACTGGAAAGAACTCATGCAAACGTCTCTTCTCTAAAATTTATTTTTCATGTTGCACTATCTCATTATTCCCCGACATATTTAATCGGCATATTCAATCGGGCGCCAACAAAGGAAAATTTATCGCGAACTCGCAACCATTGCCAGATGAATTCAGGATAATCAAGGTGCCGCCCAATATCTGCGTGACGCCATTGTGCGCGATATGCAAGCCCAATCCAGAAGTACCTTGCCCGAGGCGCGTCGTGAAGAAAGGATCAAAGATTTTTTCGCGATTTCCTTCCGCGATACCCTTACCATCATCTTTAACAATCATGCGTACATGCGTCTCGCCCTGCACTTCAAAGAACAGAGAAATCACGCCATGTTCACGTCGTTCGAAACCATGGACGATCGCATTCTCAATCAACCGGTGCAAAACGTCACTCAATACATCAGGGAAACTATTGAGTTGCATGGCAGGCACTGCGCCAAGCTCTATCTTATAGGGTAAAAGTTTGAGACGCGGCACCAGTTCGGCCATCACACTATCGATCAACTCACGAAGCATAAAAAGTGTACGTTTCAGGCCAGCTTTATCCACCGAGATTTTCTTAAAACTATTCACCAAATTTGCGCTACGTTCCAAATTGCGTACTGCAATGTTACTTGCCTCTTTTACGTTACCCATAAACATCTCGAAAGTCTGGCGTTTTAATCCAGACTCCAGCATGCTGCTTTCCAGTTCTTCTATTTGATCAAGCAGGGTCGTCATTGCCATCAACCCATTTCCAAGCGGTGTATTAAGTTCATGCGATACGCCTATCACCAAACGCCCCAAAGAAGCCAATTTTTCTGATTGAATTAACTGCGTCTGTGTCTGGCGCAATTCAAACAGTGCTTCATGCGCCTGTTGCTGAGAATTCTCTGCCATGGCGTAGGCACCCGCATTATCGAGCGCAATGGCCGCATAAGCACAAAGTGTGCGAAATATTGAACGTTCTCGGTCTGCATAGGCATGCGCATGCAGCGACTGAACTGACATCACGCCTAGCAATCTGTCACCAATCAACAAAGGAGCAAAAAGCAAGCTCAGAGTATCAAGAGTGCCGACAGTAAGATTGGGGCGAAGTTCATCTTGCGCTATGTCGATCGCAAACTCTTGTCGCTCGCGCGCACATCTGGCAGTGAATGACGTGGGATGATCAATGGGAAATGTTTTCGATGGAAAGACCTGGTCGGCCTCGATACTAAATACGCCCTTCAGCGCTTGTCCATCTGGCTCAAGCAAGTACACAAAAAACGCGGTGGCATCCAACAATTGATTAAGATGGCTATGCAATGCCGAAAACACGGCATTGGTATTTAAACTAGCGGTAATCTCGCGACCGATCTGACCGAGTGTCTCCAACGTGGCACTCGCCTCTTGCATAGCTAAGGCTTTTTGAACCTCGGTGTACGCGAGCTGACGGTGATGTTCTGTTTCGGCATGCGCTTGCTCTGTTTCCTGGTGTACTTGCATCGCTATCGCACGATTACGCGCATCGACCAAACGTTGATTATCTCGTGCGCACGCAGCGGCTTGTCCGTTGATAAAAGCCAGCCGATAGTCGCCATTTGATGCATAGGCGTTGGCCACTTCATCTAATAATTCACTCGGAACGATATACCCATTGATCCCTGCAGCAACATCTAACGCTTGATTCAAATAACGTAAACTCGCATTTGATTTATTTAGTTCATCAGTATCTGGTACATCATATTGACGGTACAGTTCAGCATAAACGCGTAGCACCAATATTTGTTCGTCGGCACTTCCTTCCTGTTTAGCAAGTGCAAATGCTGCGGCCAATTTCTCCTTAGCTTGGGCTGGCTGTGCAAGACGACAAAGCGCATTGGCTTCACCGCGCCAGCAACGCAAGACAAAAATCGGCTCTCCAAGTGCTCTGGCGCGTTGTTCCGCTTGAGTAAAATACTCTAATGCCGCAATCGGATCACCGACATCAAGCGCCAGATCACCCAAATATTGCACGGCAATCGCGTACGAGTAAGCACTTTTCAATGCGCTCAATGAATCCAAAGCGTCATTCAGCGTTTTTTTTGCATCGGTATAACGCACTAACAGACGTAACACATTACCCGTTTGTAGCAAACACGCACCTATCATCGCGGGCCAAGCAGCACGCCGAGCCAGTATCAGCGCCCGCTCATTCCATTCCAATGCCGCATCTAAGTCGCCAAGGCTGGCAAACGCATCAGCACCGTTACTGGCAGAAAGAATCGCCTGACGGATCTGTCCACTTTCCTGCCCCGCCAATTGCGCTTGTAGAAAATAACGAATTGCCTTTGCAGAATCTCCTGTCAAACGTGCCACTATGGCCAAAGCGCTTGCTAGCCAAACGGTAACAATAGGTGAGTAGGTAAATTCTGTATCAAATAGTTGCGCTAAATGTACCGCCGTCCCGGTGGGATCACGGAAAGCCGCACGCTCCAGCAAGCGCGCCCTGCTCGCATCAACGCGAATCGAATCGCCCGCAAGCACATAATCAGCAATCGCAGCGTTTAGAGACTCGTCACGCCGCAATGCATCACCACGCTCGTGCCAGATTGATGCCAGTAACCATTTGGCATCACCCACGTCGGTAGGATCTGAGATTGCGCCAAATAACGCTAGCGCTGCTTGAGCATCATGCTCAGCAGCATCGAGCTCGGCAAAAAGACAAGCGCACTCGCCTCTTATCAGCAATAGGCGCCCATGCGAAGTTTGTTGCTCTGATTCGGCAAGTTTGCTCATATTGAGCAAATCTTTAGCCTCGTTTGCTAACTGTAGAGCACGCTGACAATCAAGTTGTCGCAATGCCCAAGCCAAAGGGATTAGAAATGGCAAACGTGCCTCAGCTTTTAACGGGGCAAGCTCAGTCTCTAAGGTAACAATTTCATCGCTCAAGAAAAACAAATTCATGCTTGTCCTTGCTTTTCGCTTTGTCAACAATCGTCCTTGTGTTCACATATACCGCGAATACAGTGCAACTATAGTTAGGATAGAAGAATGATCTGCGTTATTCAACAAAAGGTGTGCATTCGTCAGATTAAAAACGTACTCATGCTTTTTCGATAAATATCAACGATGCTGAAAAGTCTATTTGTATCTTCAGCCTCAGACAAACCAGACCACCTTATTACGCCCAGTGTGCTTGGCTTGATACAGCGCCTTGTCCGCTCGTTCTAACAAATTTGCCAGACGCTCATCGCTTTCAAGATTATTGGTCACACCGATACTCACTGTTAAAGTAAACAGTTCACCAGCAGGGTCTTTAAAGCTGATATCTTGTATGCGTTGCCGTATACGCTCGGCCACGTTTAAAGCCTCATCTCGATGCGCTTGTTGCAAAAGTATGCAAAATTCTTCGCCGCCAAGCCGACCGAACAAATCCGAATCACGTAACTCCAAGCCAACAGTATGCGCGAAGCGTGCCAGCACTTTATCACCACCAAGATGGCCGTATTTGTCGTTGATGGCTTTGAATAAATCCAAATCGAGCATTAACATCGTAAAACCCGTTTGGTAGCGTTGGCTAGTCTTAAAAATTTGTTCTGCCTGCTCAAGAAAAGAGCGGCGATTGGCAATTTCAGTAAGTGGATCTGTTGTCGCCAGTCTTTGCAATTCACGTTCCATGATCTTGCGCTGGGTCACATCGCGGTAGGTTCCTTCAACACCAGCAAACACCCCTGCGTCGTCATAAAGCGCACGGCTATTGATAGAGATATCGATAACACGAGCATCTTTTCTCACCATCTGACCAGGGAAATCCGTCACCTTTCCGTCTAACATTAATGCTTTTTTTATCGCATCGCGATCTGAGGCCTGCGGGTAAAAAGATTCAGTGGCTTTGCCTACAATTTCGTGCGGTTCAAAGCCAAGCACATTGCGCACGCCGGGGCCTACCATTTGCACAATTCCCTTAGCATCGGTGCGGTAATACACCTCTTGCATGTTCTCAAATAATTGCCGGAAATTTTTCTCGCTAACGCGTAATTGTTCTGCCATTTCTGCGTGCTCGGTCATATCGATCCCGGTCACCAGAATCGCATCTTGTCCCTCATAGGAAATTCGCACACTGGCAGAAAGTAGCATCTTCATTTGAGCGCTCACAGTCTGCATACGAAATTGCGAAGGCGCATTAATCCAATCAACACCAGAAGATTTGTTGAGCCGATTGTTTGATCGGGTCTGATCCAGTGGATGAATGAATTCGATCATTGTATGTCCAATGACCTGATTGGCATTTTCAGCATCAAGAAATTGTATCGCTGCCGGGTTGGCATAAACGATGCGCCCCTCTATCGCAATGACCGCACTTGTCGGCATGATTTCAAACAGATGACGGTAAAATGCATCGGGAATCATTGGATCCTCAAAATTCAGAATTACTGCGCGCTGGGTCGATTATTCGCTTGATTTTACCTGATTTCAGTTGGACAAGCGCCAATCTGGCATGTCGTTTAGTGTATGCTTTCCCCCAACATTAATTCATGAGCCTACTCAACAAAGACCTGAAATGACGATTAAATCCACAATAACTTTACCCCAACCACTACGACGCCTGCTTTTATCTGCCTTAGTCGTCAGTTCGGCCACGATTTCATTCATGTCAGCCAGTGCCGGTACCAGTCAGGCTGCTGAAAAGCCTGCGCAACCCAAATTGGTGCTAGTGTTAGTAGTCGATGGCTTGCCGCAAGAACAAGTGCAACGTTATCGTGATCAGTTCGGCCAAGGTGGCTTCCGTCGCCTGCTCGATCAAGGCGCGTGGTACGGCAACGCCCATCAGGCACATGGCGTTACTGTCACAGCCGTGGGTCATGCCGCGATACTGACAGGTGCCTACCCATACCAACATGGCATCATCAATAATAATTGGGTAGACCCGGCGACATTAGCGACGGTGTACTGCACCCAAGATACCAAGCATACTTATCTTGGTGAAGAAACCAAAAGTAGCGATGGCACCTCACCGGCAAATTTGCGTGTCTCAACCTTAGGTGATGAACTGCGCTATGCCACTGGCAATCGCGCCAAAGTAGTCGCCGTTTCGGGCAAAGACCGCGGCGCGATTCTGCTCGCCGGCAAGACCGGTACCGCGTATATGTACAACAGCAAATCCGGCAATTTTGCCAGCAGCACCTACTATATGTCTGCCTATCCAGAATGGCATAAAAAATACCACGTGGGTAAACCGCAAGATCGCTTTTATGGAAAGGAATGGCAACCATTATTGGCTACGGCAGCCTACGCTGGCGATGCCAATGATGATCTCGTTGCACCGCTTAATATTGAAGGCAATGCGCATTTTCCGTTTTCCTTCACCAGCAAATCCGGCAAACCTGATGCGGAGTACTACAGCAAAATCTTCGCCAGCCCGTATCTCGATGAAATAACTTTTGATTTCGCCCGTGCCGCGCTTGCCGGAGAAAACCTAGGCAATAACCCTAGCCACGTAACAGATTTGCTGGCAGTCAGTCTGTCGAGTCACGATGGCGTGAACCATGAATACGGCCCGGAAAGCCGCATGTCACACGATCACCTACAAAGGCTGGATCGACTCTTGGCTAACTTCCTCAACTACGTTGATCAGCGCGTTGGTCTGGATAACACGTTGGTGGTGTTAACTGCCGACCATGGCTTCCCTAACATTCCGGAATTCGCTCAAGCCAACAAACTCGATGCGCAGCGGCTAGACGGATTTAAATTAATGGAGCAACTCAACCAGCATTTATTCGATAAATTCGGCATCGAAAAAATCGTCAGAAAATGGTCCGCACCAAGCTATTTTCTCGACTATGCCCTGATAGAAAAAAACAAACTCAAGCGAGAAGAAATCGAAAATACCGCAGCGCGTTTTTTACTTAACGCAGCCGGCGTGGCAAATATTTTAACGCGCACACAATTAGAAAATGGTACCGTACCAGATAATCGCATCAACAAATTAATGCAACGCTCTTGGCACCGCCAGCTCTCGGGCGACATTGTCATTGTTGGTAAACCATATTGGTATTTCAGCAGCAGCGACCACGGCGTATCGCACGGTTCTCCGTACAACTACGACACCAATGTGCCCTTGATGTTGATGGGTAAGCCATGGATAAAACCGGGCAACCACGGCGAATACGCCGAAGCCATGGACATCGCACCAAGCCTGGCGCACATCTTGCACATACGCCCACCGGCGGCTTCTGAGGGGCGGGTGTTGGTGGAAGCTTTGCGATAATCCTTAATCAAAAAAAGCCGCATGATGCA
>JANYFV010000204.1 GCA_025359635.1 Undibacterium sp.
CTTTCGGAGTTCCACTTGAAATAGAAACGCCTGTAATTATTTTCTTAGCACCTTCAATCTTCAATTGGATCTTTTTTTTATTCAAATCAAAATTTTTCTCGACCAATATTTTTTGAATTAACTTATGAAGATCTCTCGGAATCCTCGCGCCAGAGAATGCTAAATCATCTGCATAACGAGAATAGGTTAAGTTCAATGAAGTTGCCAAGCGTAGGAATCGCTCATCAAATTTGGCGAAGATTAAATTGCTTAATGCCGGACTGGTACATGCGCCTTGAGGAATCGATCCACGTAAACAACATAGTAATGAAACGCGAGTTCAAATTCGAAGTGCAACAGAAGATTAATTGGAATGGGTGGGAAGATGCGGTAGCATCCGAACTCCCAGACCTCCAAGTCAAAGTTGCTCGAAATGACATACACACATCTTACCCAAGACGAACGATACCAGATTTACATTCTCAAAAAAGCCGGTCATGACCAAAGCGACATTGCCAACATATTGGACCGCCACACATCGACCATTGGTCGCGAACTCAAGCGTAACTGCGGTGCTCGCGGGTATCGCCCTAAACAGGCGCAGGAATTATCCCTCGCCAGGCAAGCCAAGGATAACGGTGCCACCATTTCTGCTGACACCTGGGCGTTTGCTGATGCCAAGCTCGCCGAGCACTGGAGTCCAGAACAAATCAGCGGCTATTTGCAGGTCAATAATCAGCCCACAGTCAGTCACGAAAGTATTTATCGACGCATTTATGCCGACAAGCATCTTGGCGGCATTTTGCACAGCACGCTTCGCTGTCAGAAGAAACGCAAGAAGCGCTATGGCAATCGTGAGCGACGCGGTACCATTCCCAATCAAGTGTCAATCGAGCAGCGACCGGCGTTGGTCGATCAGCTTGAACGCTATGGTGATTGGGAAGGTGATCTGGTGATCGGCGCAAATCATAAGCAAGCCCTGGTCACGCTTAACGAACGCAAGTCGCGTTACTCACTCATTGGCATGGTTACCCGTAAAACTGCCGAAGCGGTATCAGACACGATCATCTCCTTGCTAACGCCCTTTTCAGCCTTCGTGCATACACTAACGACCGACAACGGCAAAGAGTTTGCCGGGCATGAGCGTATTGCCCAGAGTCTCAATGCAAAGCATTTCTTCGCACATCCTTATTGTTCCTGGGAGCGTGGTGCAAACGAGAATATGAATGGCCTGATTCGACAGTTCTTTCCCAAGAAAATGCGCTTTGAAAGCATTACCGCCGAGGACATCGTACAGGCCATGCATAGCCTGAATCATCGACCCAGGAAATGCCTCAATTTCAAAACACCACACGAAGTATTTATGGCATGAACTTCAAGGGCTGGTTTCCTGAACTCGATTGGACATTCGGCTACCCGTTTGCCCTGGCGCTGATGCTGGCATCGGCGGTCACGCCATTCTGGTATTTCAGGAGCCGCGGTTGGCTGAAATAGGCGGCAAAGCAGGTCTGACGTCGATAAAATGCGTGGTCTATTGTCAATTATTGTTAGGACTTACGCAAAAAGTCTAATTTTGTAACAAGTAAGATTTATGCAAGTAGCATAGTGATCCCGGGGTTTTTAAGTTGCTGCCTTAAAAAATCATCAAGCAGCCCATGCTTAATGCGATACAAGGTTTCGCCAGTTTGCTTTGCGACAGCAGCCAAGCGCACCCAAACCAGAATAGCGCAGGCGATGTGATTGCGTTGGATTCTCGCCTTTCGACATTGGCAACGTTCGATTCCTGTCAATTGTTTTGCTTCTCGATGAAACTGCTCAATCTTCCAGCGCAAGGCACACGCTTGTTGTGCACCCCTCGTTAAATCCTGAGTCAGGTCGTTGGTGACGACCATGTCCGTGCGGTGGGTAGACACCTCAACGCGGAACAGTTTTACCTTGTGCTCTTTGGGAAATCCTCTGATCTTGATGATCTTGCCATGCGCGACTTCACGCTCATTCCAGTCAAGTGAATCGACATGGCGATAATCGAATTCGCCACGCGTATCATCGACTAAACGATTGCTTTTGATGGGGCAGTAATAAATCTTGCCCAGGGACTCAATAAAAAGCATCAGTTCCTTGGTGGCATACCAGGTATCCATCAAGACGTTACGGCAGGCCAGACCTTTGTGATGCACCACATTGGTCAGCATATCTTTGACATGATCGAGCTTGGATTTGCCATCGCCTTGCGGATCGTAGATACGGTAATCAATGACCCAATGCTCTTTTGTTTCCGGATTCACATACACGCAGGTCACAACACCGATGCCTTTGATAATGCCATGCGCATTGCCGCTATATTGACGCCTGACCAGCTCGATTTTGTGCGAGAAATTCTTGTCTATAATCGTGTCATCAAACGTGATACAGCCAGCAGGTGTTGAGACAATCAGATCACGCACGTTGTCCCACACCAAATGTGGCGTCATCTTCTCATCTCGCAAAAATCGATTGATGGCATCGTGACTCATATTTTCTACGTGATCGGCAAAATTGGTGATCGTGTGATTGATCGGCGTTACCAATAAATACTGGCAATAATCTAAGCGGGTTGGACGTTTTGGCATGTCCAGAACTGTACACACCCGCTTTCTTTTTTAGGTTTACGTCTTTACATCTTGTTACACTTCTCTTGTTTTTGCGTAAGTCCTATTACAGTGAGCGATGATCGTATTCGCAATCTTTATTTTAAAAAAGTAAAACTAGAAACAATTACAACCTCAAAAGAAATCGCCTTAATTGCAGCTCAAATAGTGGATGCGAATAATGTAATTCCGCCATTCAAAACGGTGCCTGTCTATTTACGTGGAAGTATGAATGAG
>JANYFV010000246.1 GCA_025359635.1 Undibacterium sp.
TAATGGTAACATGCTTTCCGCTGTCTGAGGATTCCCAAATGGGATGCATTGGCCGTGCATTATATTCCGAGCAGAAAGGCCACCACTGGCATACTGAGGCCGGATTTCCTGGTTTTCGTTGTTCTTAATTTTCGTTTTCGAATGACATAATTACGATTTGGGGTGATGTTTGTATCCCTTCAAGCGGGCAGCATTTGCCGTGAAAGGGAAATAATATATCCGAAAGAACCGCTGACGGTCGCAGATACCCGTTTAAGCTGGGAAGAACGGATTGAATGTGTGTTTTTTCGAAGGAGTCACCACCGCGATCAGGCGTTTAGTGACTTTTGGTAACACTTTTTGCTTGATAGCCATCAAGATATTAACTCCATAGTTGTGATTTGACAGACAATGGGAATCATGTGGCAACCAAACGCTGTTTAGCAAATAAAGTTGCCAACAGGGATGCAGCCGACTGGCCTTGTTGAATTTTGTCAGCAGCAAAAACGAGCAAGGCTTCCAAAAGGGCTGAGGCTTGGTCACGACAGGCTTGCCCAATGGATTTGGCGGGCAGCGGACTTTGTTTCAGTGATGCGGCTAAACAATCGAGGTGTAGAAACGAATAAGCGACGAAGACCAGACACCAATGTTTTCCAATGGCTTCGGCACTTCGCATCTGATAGGTATCCAGACCAAGACAGGTTTTGCCGTCCTGATAAAAGGTTTCGATAGGCCAGCGTTGCAAATAGGTCGCCAAAATACGCTGCATTGACCAATCCAAACGGTTGGTCACAAGCAGAGCATAGGTACCGCTCAATTCGGGATTATCAAAACTGACGACGATCCGAACTTTATCCAGACCAGGAAGGCGCACGGTTAACGTAAAACACCAGTAGGTTTGACCATCAATGGTGACTGGTCGATAGGCGCTGGATGGAATCAACGGTACAAAATCTTTGGCCTGAACGGTGGCGTTAGGAAAGGCAATCGGCTTGCCATCAACGTCTTTGAGCGAAAAACTGTTGGTTTCCAGTGTGCGATTTTTCTTAAGCAGACTGATCCAATCTTTGTTTGCCGTTCTGATGACACCGACCAATTCTTCGGACAAATACCAACTGTCGAACAGAACGATGCCAAAAGGCAGTTTATGGGTCTGTGCTTGTTTGAGCAAGTCAATCGCCAGCGCAATCTTCGTTTGAAATTGCGCATCCAACGCCTGGAATTCCGGGTCTTGAAGCAATTTGGCCGCCACTTCTTTGTGGAAGGTCGCTCGTTCTTTTTTCTTGGTCGGTATGGTTCGCTCTGGAAAATGAACCTGTACGAAATGTTCCCAGTTGGTCATCTCCTCATAACGTCGATACAACCGTAAATCGACCGGGAAGCGCACCACCCCGCTTACGTAGTAGCTCGTCACTGGATTATGTGCTAGCGGAAAGCGATCATCACCGTGATCATAGTGTCGGTCGATATGCTCAAACAGCGTCCCGACGTGTTCGCACAACGTATCATCGAAAATAAGTACCGATTCTGCCGCACTCCGTCGCATTTTCTCGCTTTGTTCCAACAGGTAGCTTACCCGTCTTGCATTCACCTCACTTGCTGACCACGGCGCTTCCGACAGAAACCGCGAGCCATTCGTTTTATCTGCACTGTCCACTATGCACCGTGCCATATTCGTTAAGCTTTTATTTTCCAGTACTATCAACCCCGTCAGATAATTCCCGAAATGTTCAAATTGACGATGATTGCCAAATACATTGCGGAAGGCTTTTCCATGGGTTTTGACTAATGGGGCTATTTCTACAATTGGTATTTGCATGACCCGCTTCGACTTTCTGTTCGTCTCGACACTCTACCTTTTATTGTTCCTGTCTTTTTCTCAATTCACAACTATCGAGATACTTATATTGGCCGGAAAGGCGTACCAATCGAAGATGCAACCAAAATCGCTAAATTACTGATTACCCGAAAAAATCTACTCAAGGGTTTGCTCGGCGCAGTTTCCAAAAGCGGTGGCAGTAATTCCGAATCAGAATCGAGTGATAAACCTGATCCGGCCATCGAGATCGAGGCACTGCTGGTTGAAGAAAATCTGGCAAATGTGACTGAAGCGGTCGAAGCGATGATCGTTTCTTCGGTCGATGAAGGTGTGTTCAACATCGATAACGATCAGCAACTGGTGTTGTTCTATAACAAAGTACGACAGTGGTTGACCGGTGACCAGATGCAAAAACCGATCGATTCCAGCAAGGAGGCCGAAAGCGAGAAAAGTTTTGACGATACAATGTGGTCCAGCTATCAAACGCTGGTCGCTTCCTATGCCTCAAGTGCAGATGGCGGCAG
>JANYFV010000315.1 GCA_025359635.1 Undibacterium sp.
CGCTAGCGTGAACCTGGACCAATACCTCGTCCTCTCGCAACTCAGGTTCCGGCATTTCACCTACCCGTAACTGCGCTTTTTTTCCATAACCATCGAGAATGAAAGCTTTCATGATATTTCCTTGTTTCAAAAAATGTGAGGTTAAAATTTAAGGGTTAGCAGATGAAATAATTTGGCATGATGATCATCATATATTAAGACGAACAAAAAAAGCATCAATAGTCGGTTTACGCTTCAGCATGGTCCAGGCTCTTCAATGTTGCACTGCATAGCGCATCAGACAAGGCAGCATCATCGACCGCGCGCGCCAGCATCAAGGTACCAACCATCGTCGCCACAGTCACCAGCGCACGCTCATGCGCGATGGGTTGCCCCCAGTCCGGCATCTGACGTGCGACAAGATCAATCATCTCTTTGATGCGGCGTGTGGCTGCACGGCGCACCTCGGGTGATTGGCGTGGCATTTCAGAGCCGAGAGCTGAAATCGGGCAACCGGTTTCGATGCCCTCAAGGTGCTCTTTTGAGAGGTAAACACGCATCAAGGCTTGCAGCGACTGCTCCGGCGGAACAGCCGCGACGACACTGGCGGCCACAGCATTGGCTTGCGCCCCGGCGCGCTCTGCCGCCTCGACCAGCATGGCTTCGCGCGACGCGAAATGGGCATAAAAGGCACCATGCGTCAGGCCAGCTTCTTTCATGATGTCGGCAACCCCCGTGCCGTCATAGCCGCTACGCCGGATAGCGCGTGCAGCGACATCGACGATGCGCTCGTGCGAGGCTTCTTTGGCAGAGGTTCGGATATTGGTAGATGATTTTCGCATGATAACCATCATATCATAGTCAAATCCAGCGTGCAACATTTAATTTAATCGCTCCCGCCGCTACAACCACCGCCACATCCTGAACTGCCGCTGTCAGAACTGGACGAACTGTCTGAGCTGCTGTCGCTACTAAAGGAAAACGGCGTGTAGTCCGAACTATCTGAGTCGTCAAATGAATTCGAACTGCCAGAACCGGTTGATGATCCGCCAGAGAAATCAGCGCCGCAGTACACCGTACCATCGCCATTTTTGCGTAGCACACTGCAATCGGCTTCGTAGCGAAAACCGTTGGGAATGTCCCATTTGGCGTCTAATGCAAACAGCAAAGGCAAACGGGTAGCGCGCAGTGGATTGATATTTTCTTCCAGGCAGGCAAAACGCCAGGTGCGTCTCAGTCCATCATTGTTGCTTTGGTTTTGCCCCAAGACTGCGGCCGGGGTATGGTGCAGGTAGCGGCCGAATGCCTGCTGGCAAAAAATCTGATAATTCTTGGTATAAAGAATGAATTCATGCCATAAATCATCAACTACCTGGGATGGCATAGAGATGTGTTGGTAGCCACTTTTGTGATACACCAAAAAGAACTGGCGCAGGGCCCGGGCTACCAGTTGCCGGTCTTTGATATTGAGATCGGGTCTGACGCCCAATAGCTTATCGAGCAAGCCGGGCGGGAACATGTAGGTGCGAATAAAGTCGGCGCGTTTCGCTAGTCGCCAGCGCAGCCAGATGACCAGCAAGATCGCGCTCAGGATAATCAATAAGATGTAGGGAAATAGGGTCATTATTTTTACCTATAAAGTAAGACAAAAAGTGTAGCGGTTAAAATTGTTTAATTTGCAATTTTAACCGCATGCGCGATTTGCCACAATACTAGCCTGTGTAAGATGGCTGGTTTTATAATATGATACTCACTGCGCATTGCTTAATCACATAGGCTTATAATTTTCGATATGAAAAGAACTCAAGCATTCAAAGTTATTGCAGAGCAAGTTGGCCGGGGCGAACTGGTTTTTCCTACCAATGTGCATACCTCAATTAAACTCCAGCAAGCACTTGATGATCCGGACTGTGGCATAGAGTCCGCCGCTAAGCTGGTTCTCACTGAGCCACTATTGTCAGCCAGAGTTGTGGCAATTGCCAATTCCGTAGCGTATTCGCGTTTTGGTGGTGGCGTCACCAATGTGAAAACTGCGGTCACTATTCTCGGTTTTAATACCTTAAGATCTATCGTCGCCGCCGTCATTATCAGGCAACTCACACACGCCATCACTGTTCCATCCTTGCGTGAAATGGCAAACCAATTATGGGAACATTCTGCCCATGTAGCAGCGTTAGCCCATGTTATTTCACGACGAGTAAGCAAAGTAGATGCCGAGACCGCCTTGTTTGCTGGCATCGTGCATGAAGTGGGTGGCTTTTATCTGTTGTCGCGCGCCGAAGAATTCCCTGCTTTACTCGAGGATATGTCGAGCAGACCAGATGATATTGTCGATGAGTTGGCAGAATCACCTGAGGCGGTGATCGGTCGTGCGGTGCTCAACAAACTGATGGTGCCAAAAACAGTGGTGTCCGCAGTTGAATCGCTTTGGTATGGAATGCGTGTGATGCCACCAGAGACCTTAGGCGACACACTTTTACTCGCTAACGATCTTGCAGCTATTTCGTCCCCTTTGGATACCCGTTCAGAATCAACGATACAACAGGATGCTTCAGAAATCGATTTTGCCATCGGCGATGGTACGCTTAGCAGTATTCTGGAAGAGTCTGACGAAGAAGTTCGTTCTTTGACTTCTGCATTGCTGACGTAAATTTGTTCGTACATTATTTTTTAATACTGATTAGTTAATCAAGCTCACTGCGTTGGACGTTTGTCCAACCGTCTATTATTTTTGGAGAATTACATGATTCCATTACGTTCCATCTATACCAATGTTTTTCTTGCCATTTCTGTATGCTCCGCACCTGCTGCCTTTGCCGCTGCACCGATGGTAAAAACCTCGGCGCCGGGTTATTACAGAGTAATGCTTGGCGACTTTGAGGTCACGGCTTTGTCTGACGGTACGGTGGCCTTACCGATGGATAAACTCATGACCAACACGACCCCCGATAAGACGCTAAAGGCGTTGGAAAGGGCGCATCTCAAAACACCTGTTGAAACCTCGGTCAATGCCTACCTCATCAATACAGGTAGTAAGTTAGTGCTAATCGATAGTGGTGCGGGTGCTTTGTTTGGACCTACTTTGGGCAAACTGGCCGCCAATATTAAAGCTGCCGGCTATCAACCAGAACAAGTCGATGAAATTTATATTACCCATATGCATGGCGACCATGTGGGCGGTTTGGCATCTGCCGGGATACCTCAATTTGTTAACGCAACGGTTCGCGCCGATCAACATGATGCTGATTTTTGGCTTAGTCAGGCTAATCTGGATAAGGCACCTGATGCAGATAAAGGCTCATTTAAAGGGGCGATGGCTTCACTCAATGGCTATGTGCAAGCCGGTAAATTTAAGGCATTTGATGGTGACACGGAACTCGTGCCAGGTATCAAGGCGATTGCCAGTCACGGTCATACGGTAGGGCACAGTATTTACCTGGTTGAAAGTAAGGGTCAAAAGCTGATGTTATGGGGTGATTTAATGCACTTGGCAGCAGTGCAATTTGATAATCCATCTGTCACTGTCAAGTTTGATACAGATAGCAAAGCAGCTGCTGTGCAACGTAAAAAAGCTTATGCCCAAGCAGCCAAGGAAGGTTACCTTGTAGGCTCGACCCATTTATCTTTCCCAGGCCTGGGATATGTGCGTACGGAAGGCAAGGCATACGCATGGATACCGCTCAACTATTCCCCTATGCCCTAATAGTTAAGCAAATTGTGTAAAAACAGGAGTCCCGGAGGCTCCTTTTTTTATTAGGACTTACGCAAAACAGACGCTGGCGTTGTTGTGTTCGCCTCGTCGTGCAATTGCACTGCCTTCGGCTCCACGCCTAGCCAGCGCAATTTTGCGTAAGTCCTATTTATGTAATTTATTTTAGTAATGCGGGGGTTTTTCGTCAGTTATTGCAGTGCGTTCACTGGCACTGGCAGAAAAATCTCGCATACGATTTATCAAGGTAATACATAGCGCTTCTAATTCATCGATCTTTTTTTGTTGTCGATAGACCTGCGTATTTAAAGTTTCTACCAGATCATCCTGGCGTGCGATCCTGATCTCCAGATCGATCAGCCGTTCTTCATTTGTCATCAAATTTTTCCGTTTATTTTTCTGTGTACATTGTCTTGCATTGAACTACGTCAAGGTTGGTGATTGTACTTGAGATAGCTTATGCAAACTCAAGCAAGTTCGTTGATGCGGGTAGTTGAACTTTTTATGCTGTTTTGATTTGTGTCTGAATTTTTATCTGAATGTTGATAAGCGCTCTTGAGCTTAGCTTGTAGTTCTTCGCTAGCTTTTGCCGCCACTTCAGCATACGCCTGTTGTTCCATCTGGCTGGCTGCTGCGGCAACAGCGCGATCTTGCCCAGACGGATCCGCCGGAGCTAAGGCCGCCGCCCTGATTGTCGCTGCACGGGCAATTGTGTCTTCAGGGGTTCGCCCTGCAGAGACATCAATACTGACTTCGCCCCCAATTGCATAACTTACGCCATCCGGGCCTTTTTGATACGTATAGGAAGCACCGCTTGTGGCCAAGCCACCGCTCGCGGCCAGATGGGCTTGCTCATGGGCGCGTACTTGCTGATCGCGCGCCTGCAAGCTGCGCACCAAAGCTTTTGCCTTATCGCTTAATTGGACTGAATCCTTACTTTTGTTTGAATTTTCTGTATTTGAAGTTGTAGAAGTCTGGTTGTCTTTCGCTGATGTCGTCTTATCGACTTCTCCAGACGCGGCTTGAACCGACGGCTTACCCAACGCAATCGTGCTGTTAGAAATCAAAGTTAAGTCGCTGGCGTTCATGATAAAAATAGGTCAAACAGACATTTTCATATTAGTCTCAAACAGCGCCAAATTAAAGGCGCTTAATATGTTGGAATTAGGCAAGTTTTTGCTTTGTATTTAATCTATCTTGGACTGCAATATGAAGTGAACTGTTTTAAGTAGAAATAATGCGTATCTTTATGTTTCACTTGTGTATTTTTACTTAACTTTGTGCGATTATTCTCATGATATTGGCGCGAAAAAACTTTGCGTTACTGATACAACTTTCTGTTGATTTTTCACAAGGTACGCACCCGATGATAAATTTTCTCAAACGACTTTTTGGAGTGACCGTATTAACAACTGAAAAAATTCCGGTTCCTCAAGTGCAAACAGAAAATACGCAATATCCCAAAACAATTTTGCTCGATAAGTTCAATAGTAGTCCTTGGCAAGCGCAAATGGACGTCAATGCCAAGTTCTTCAAATATTGCTTCGATACCGTTGATACTTCCAATGAAAATACAGACAATCCACATGAGGCCACAGAAATGGCCATCATTCATGCTCTGGAAGAATTATGTCAATCTGAGTTGGCGGGTTCTAATTTAGTCCCACGTGTGCCATTTATTGTGCCGCAAATTTTAAAAAGTTTGCGCGACGAAAACGTATCAAATAGCGAACTTGCCTTCCATATTGCTAAAGACTTGGTCTTAGTTTCTGAGCTTTTACATGAGGTAAATACCGCGAATTTTAGTTCAACGCAAAAGATTATTAACTTGGATAAGGCAGTACAACTACTAGGACAAAATGGTTTGCGCCTGTTAGTGGCAAAGGTTGCTTTCCGACCCATATTTAATATTCAATCCGGCGAATTAAGCAAAGCGATTACGCCTAAGCTTTGGGAGCACGCAGAAAAATGTGCGTTTGCCTGCCGTGCCCTAGCGCGAGAAAGAAAGCAGAACCATTTCGCCGGATTTTTGGCAGGTTTGGTTCAAAATGTCGGACTAGTCGTCGCTAGCCGCGTCGTCGATTATATTTGTGAGGATGGTGTCAGGCCAAATTCCGTCAGATTTGAACAAGCCATACTTGCTAAAGCGAGAGAGCTCACTTTTCGCATCGCTGAAGAATGGGAATTTCCTGATGCGGTACTGATTCCCTTAAGAGACCAAATGCGCTGGAATGCGGAATTATCGGATCTTAGCCTTAGTCTGCGACAGTCAGATCAGCTAAGTAAAATTCACTTGCTGGTTAAGGCAAATTTGCTAGAGCAAGATGCCCCGTTATTATTGCTAGACCAAGATTCAAAAATTATGGCGTGTTATCTGGAAATGATGGCAACAAAAGAATAATTTCTTCATGAAAAACATTTTTTTATGAGTATATTTTCCAGCATCGGTCAGTTTTAAAACAGACCTTTTACTGTTAACGTGAATAAATCCAGCTTGGTATAAATGCTTTAATCTTACTTGCGATTTGCATATAACGCTGCATCCTGACCAGATCAAAATCTTCTCCTTGGGAGCGGAAAATAAAATGAACAAATTCGAAAAAACTTTGAGCTGGGCACGAAGCAAATTTGGTTTAACGATCAACCATTTGTGCGAGTACGTTTTTGCGCAAGCGCAACTTGTATAGCACGGTCTTCTTGCGCCATCGCCAGCTTTTGTTCTGCACTTAATCGTTTGGTACTGATCACTACGGTTTGTACGCCTTGAGCGTCTAGATCAAATGCCAGTTTCTGTTCCGCGCTCATACGTTTTGCGCTAACGGTCACAGATGCAATGTTGCTTGCAGTTGCGGGTGCTGGAACGTGGAAGGCGGCCGCAATACTAAGCACGGCTGCAAGCGATGCTGCGGTCAAAATTGCGCTTGTTTTAAAGGTAGATGTCATCTCAATTTCCTTGGTAATTTTCATCGTTATCTGGTCGTCGACATTTGTCGATGTGTGTACTGTAGCGAAGATAAAATGATCTTGTGATGGCCATGCGATGAAATGAAGAAATACGGGGATCAAAGTACAAATATTCAACTTAGGGCGAATCTTTGGAAAAGTAAAAGGTAATTTTCAGAACATTAAAGATGCACCAAAATGCATCTTTTTAACATGCAAAATAGCTATCACTAGCAAAATTTAGTGACATGTCATATGATCTCCCTTATCTGCAGCTCCCTTTACCCAATAGCTTTTTTAGTATAACTAGCAAAAGTTTATCTCTCTCTGTTTTTGATGCATCGTTGTCTCAGAAATATCGTTGTTCATATTAGGTATGTCAGTTTTAGCCATCACTTAGCATTCACTTCTTACTGGTAGACGAGGAACATATGAATCTCTCAAATCTTAAAATCGGTACTCGCCTCGGCATAGGTTTTGGCCTGGTACTTATCTTGCTAATCATCATCGCAGTGATGGGAGTCAGTAATATGTCCGCTCTCAATGCAAATACTGATGCCCTGGTCAATAAAGAATGGGTTAAAGCCAAATTGACGACAAAAACGCTAGACAATGCACGCGGCAGTATTGCCCGGGTATTTCAGACTGTCGCCGAAACAGATCCACAAGAGGCCGCCAAGGCACAAGAGCGTTTGGCTGCCAATATCAAAGGTTTTAACGAAGCGATCGAGAAGCTCGAACCCATGTTGTACTTGCCTGAAGGCAAAAAAATGCTCGGCGAAATAAAAGTGGCGCGCGATTCTTATGTCAGTTCTTCAGGCAAGGTGATGGCTTTGCTGAAAGCAGGTAATCGTGACGAAGCCAGCAAAATGGCTTTTAGTGAGACGTATAAAGCATTGCATACGTTCGCCAATGAAGTTCGTGACTTGAATGATTTCCAGCAAAAACTGTTTGATGAAGGAGGAGCCCATAGCGCAGAAACATATCAATCCGCCCGGACTCAAATGCTGATTCTAAGCATAATTGCCATCATCATCGGCATGGGTTTTGGCTGGTGGATTACTGGCTCGATTACCAGGCCCATAAATAAGGCTGTCGAAGTCGCGCAAACGATCGCGGCAGGTGAATTGGGTAGCCATATCGATGTCAACAGTAATGACGAAACCGGGCAACTGATGCAAGCCTTAAAAGAGATGAACGACAGCCTAAATAACGTATGTAGTCAGGTACGTGCTGGCACCGACACTATTGCCACTGCCTCTTGTCAGATCGCTGCAGGCAATATGGATTTATCTTCACGGACGGAAGAGCAAGCTAGCTCCCTTGAAGAAACAGCGGCATCGATGGAGGAACTCACTGGAACTGTCAGACAAAATGCCGACAATGCGCGCCAGGCTAATCAACTTGCAGTGACAGCGTCTGATGTCGCCAGCAAGGGTGGTACTGTAGTCGCGCAAGTGGTCGAGACCATGGGTGCAATTAATGCTTCTGCCAAAAAGATTGTTGATATTATTGGCGTCATCGATGGCATTGCTTTCCAGACTAATATTTTGGCACTGAATGCAGCGGTTGAGGCGGCTAGAGCTGGTGAACAAGGGCGTGGATTTGCGGTGGTCGCGTCAGAAGTGCGCAACCTGGCGCAACGCTCAGCGGCAGCGGCAAAAGAAATCAAAACCCTGATCGATCATTCGGTAGAAAATGTACAAATTGGTACTAAACTGGTGGATCAGGCTGGCGTTACCATGCATGAGATAGTCGAGAGTGTGAAACGCGTTACCGATGTGATGAGCGAGATTACGGCCGCCAGTCAGGAACAAATGCAGGGCATCGACCAAATTACTGTCGCTATTTCACAAATGGATACTGTGACCCAGCAAAATGCTGCATTGGTAGAAGAAGCCGCAGCCGCAGCTGCGACGATGCAAGACCAGGCAGAAAACCTGACTCAGGTAGTGAGTGTGTTTAAACTTGCTGGTGCTTACACAGCACTTGCTGGCGCTAGTAAGCCAGCTTTACGTGCACCAGCTAAACCGGCCAAGGTAGCGGTACGGTCAAGCGCCAAACCTAAAGTCTTGCAGGTAAGTGCTGCAAAAAAAGAGCCGAAAGCCAGCATAGCCGCTGCCGATGATTGGGAAGAGTTTTAAGCGATTGTTGACTCTGCTGTATAGCGCAGATTACAAACTCTTAAGGAAAACTGCTGGTTCCTCACTGGCTAGCGGTTTTTTATGGGGCTGATCATGCGCGATGCCTAGGTCGGTGCCAGCGTACAATGACGGCTTATTCGATATTTTGCAGCGTCATGACCATATTATTAACTACCCTCAACGCCCGTTACGCCCACGCCTCTCTGGGATTGCGTTATTTGCTCGCCAACATGGGCGAGTTGCAAGCGCAAACGCATTTGCAAGAGTTTGTGATCGGTGCCAAAACTACTGATTTGGTCGAGAAATTATTGTCATGGCAAAAAACTGGTGAGAAGCTCATCATCGGCTTTGGTGTGTATATCTGGAATGTGGAAGAAACTACCAAGTTAGTCGCCTTGCTCAAACGCGTTGCGCCTGAAGTCGTTGTCGTCCTCGGTGGCCCAGAGGTTTCGCATGAGACAGGCGAGCAAGAGATCATCAGACTCGCCGATTACGTGATCACCGGCTGGGGCGAAGTCAGTCTGCCTGATCTATGCAGGCAAATTCTGCACGGTCCGCAACCGCTAATGAAAATCCATGCTGGCGTACAAGCCAAGCTCGATGATCTGGTCTTGCCATATGCGCTTTACACCGATGACGATATTAAAAATCGCACCTTGTATGTAGAAGCCTCGCGTGGTTGCCCATTCAAATGCGAATTCTGCTTGTCGGCACTGGATAAAACCGCCTGGCCGTTTGACATTGATCAGTTCCTGATCCAGATGGAACAGTTACATGCGCGTGGTGCGCGCTTGTTCAAATTTGTCGACCGCACCTTTAATCTGAATATCAAGACCAGTCTCAAGATCATGCAATTTTTTCTCGATAAGCTTGATGAAAATCCGACTGATCCGGTATTCGCCCATTTTGAGGTAGTGCCCGATCATTTACCCGAGGCATTGAAAAATGGCATCAAAAAATTCCCTGCGGGCTCGCTACAGTTTGAGATAGGCATACAAAGCTTTAATCCCGAAGTGCAGGCGCGCATTAGCCGCAAACAAAATAATGAAAAAGCCGCTGAAAATATCAGCTGGCTAATAGACCATTCTGAGGCGCATTTGCATGTCGATCTGATCGCCGGTTTGCCTGGTGAAACAGTAGCGAGTTTTGCCCTAGGTTTTAATCGACTATATGCACTGAAACCACACGAGATTCAATTTGGCATACTCAAGCGTCTGCGCGGTACGCCGATTATCCGGCATACCGAAGAATACGGTATGGTGTTTGATCCTTATCCTCCGTACACGATTCTTGCCAACAAAGATGTGCCGTTTGATCAAATGCAAAGACTGATACGTTTTGCACGTTATTGGGATTTGATCGCTAACTCTGGACGTTTTATCCATACGCTACCAACTATTTTGAGCGAATTACCGTTCGAAAATTTCATGGCATTATCAGATTGGATTTACCTCAAAACCGATGCCACGCACAGAATTGCGCTGGACCGATTGGCTAATCTCGTCAGCAAATGGTTGCAAGAAGAACGTGGCATGACGAGCGAGCAAGTGACGGCTACCGTATCTAGCGACTATGCTGGCGATGCGAAGCATAAACAAGGTAACGACAAAGTAATGGCACCTGTAATTCGTAAAGATGCCGTCGTTAAATCAACACCACAAAGACAAGCACGCCATCTAGCTGCATAAAAATTCACTGGCTTAGATGTATTTGTCGAGAAATTTCGCTAAATGTCTTGCGCTGGACAACGCATCTTCGGTGGTGCTTGAGTTTTCTGCGTGAGTGACCATCGCACTCGTCAACAGATTCACAAACGAACGATCCAGCGCTTTTCGCGCCGCTGACATTTGCTGTGCAATACCATCACAATCGGCAGGCTCAGTTGCCTTGGCGATGAGTTTTTGCACGCCACGTAATTGTCCTTCTATTCGCGCCAGGCGATGCAGCAAATCTTTTTTTTGCTGCGCTGTGAGGGCATTCCCTTGCAGTACTTTCAGTGGTGGGGTGTCTTTCGCCATGACGCTGCTCTTTTGCTAGATGGATTAAGAAAAATGCCGATGAGTTTTATACTGTACTGAGTATCGTAGCAGTTGCAGGTCTTGGCAAGATAAACTGTCACCAAGACTTATGTTTATCTATGCAGGTGAGGCAAATTTTTGTTGAAAATGATGTTTGTTGCTGTTTCGTCTATTGCGCTTAAGACTAGGCGCGTCTAGTCTTGGCATTTGAATAAAAGACTATCATTGATGGTATAAAGACAGCCTGATCGAAAAAACACAGCGACTATTTACGTCATCCTCTATGCCAATATCTCAACAATTTTCAACCGAAAAAAACAGCGGCCTGACGATTTTAATTAAGCATAGTTTTCTGGTTATCGTGGCTTATTATGTCACCGGACGTCTCGGCCTGGCTTTCCCGTATATTAATCCTGGCGTTAGTTTGATCTGGCTACCGGCAGGGATTGCTGTTGCCGCACTGATTCGCTGGGGCAGTGGCATGACTATCGCTATATTTTTAGCCGCGCTTCTTCTGAATGACTGGTCACAGTTTGGTGTTAGCGCTGCGGTGGAGATTGCACTTGGTAATGCTTTAGGGCCTTATCTTTGTTGCTGGATTTTGCGACAGCAGAAATTTTCTGCCAAGTTCTCCAGCCGCAAACATGTAGTCTGGTTCAGCTTCGCTGCTGCGTTAGGGATGATGGTGTCTGCTACCGGTGGAAGCCTAGTCTTGTGGCAGCAGGGTATCAACAGTCAATTGGGTACTATCTGGCTCAGTTGGTGGGCCGGTGATACGGTCGGCGTGTTGCTCGCTGCCCCCTTGCTCTTATCTTTGTCACGTCGCGGTTTTACCGATCTGGCATCGCGGCGCATTG
Organism: Undibacterium sp.; assembly: GCA_025359635.1. Lineage (GTDB taxonomy): Bacteria > Pseudomonadota > Gammaproteobacteria > Burkholderiales > Burkholderiaceae_D > Undibacterium. The sequence continues at coordinate 11,651 of JANYFV010000315.1, forward strand.
AAGTGCTGTTATTTCTGGCGATCTTTGAAGTCACGCACTGGCTACTATTTTTCTCGCCATATGGTCAATTGCATCTTGCCTTTCTTGGTATGGCGGTGATTATCTGGGTGGCACTACGCTTTGATATTGCTGCGGCCTCTATTGCAGTTCTGGCCTCGTCCTGTGTCGCGGCATCGGCTACCTACCTCGGTACCGGGCAATTCTCTTCTCCTGATAATCAAAGCAATTTGTTGGTGCTATGGGGATACATGACAACGTTGGCGATTTTATCTCTGCTTATTAACGCCTTACAAACCGAACGTATTGTTGCGATAAAAAATCTGCGGAATGCTTTTGAACGCGTCAATAAGATTGCATCACGATTGCCCGGCTTGATTATGCAATACCGTATTCGCCCTGATAATAGTTCGTGTATTCCTTACGCCAGTAATGCCATTTTTAATATGTTTGAAATGAGTCAAGACGACGTTAAATTTGACGCGAGACCTTTGTTTTCTCGCGTCAATAAAGATGATATTGCAGTTGGAAAAGAATTGATCAAGCTCGCTGCAAACGAACTCGCTCCCTGGCAGAACGAGTTTAGACTGGAGCGCAAAGATGGCAGCGTGCGTTGGTTGTATATAGATGCCTTACCGGAACTTGAAACCGATGGCGGCATGTTGTGGCATTGCTTCGTGACCGATATTACTGAACGAAAACAAGAAGAGCAAGACCTGCGTATAGCTGCGATTACTTTTGAATCGCAAGAAGGTATTTTCGTCACAGATGGTCAGTGGAAAATACTGCAGTTGAATCAGGCATTCAGTCGTATTACAGGTTTCGCAAACGATGAATTGATAGGGCAGGCAGTACCGCGGCTCAACACCAAAATGCAGGATCAGACATTTTTTGACACTATTGACGCAGCACTACAACTGCATAAATTTTGGCAAGGTGAACTATGGAGTAAGCGTAAGAACGGTGAAACATTTCCACAAATGATCACGCTCACAGCAATTACAGATGAACATGGAAAGGTCAATAATTACATTGGATCTTTTACCGATATCAGTCGACACAAAGGTTACGAAGAGGAGATACGCAATCTGGCATTTTACGATCCTCTGACGCAGTTGCCGAATCGTCGCTTGCTGGTGGATAGGTTGCAACATCTTATTTCTATCAGAGGGCGCAATGACAGCCATAGTGCAGTGTTGTTCATTGATTTGGATAACTTTAAAACACTTAACGACACCCGAGGCCATGATGCGGGAGACCTATTACTGATAGAGGCAGCCAACCGACTGCAAACTTGCGTGCGCGATAGCGATACGGTGGCGCGTTTGGGCGGTGATGAATTTGTCGTCATCCTGGAAGAACTCAGCAGTGTTCGTGAAGAAGCGATTAGCCAAGCTGACCGAGTCGGCGAAAAAATTCGCCTGTTATTGAGTGAGCCATATCAAATTATGGATTTCGAACATCATGGCTCGGGAAGTATCGGTGTTTGTCTGTTCAATGGCGCTGAAAATTCCGTAAAGGATCTGTTTAAACGTGCGGATACAGCGATGTATGAAGCCAAAACTTCGGGTCGCAATGCGGTAAGATTTTTTGACCCGGCGATGCAAGCGGTATTGGTTGTGCGCATGATGCTGGAATCAAACTTACGGGTAGCCTTAGCATTAGAACAGTTTCAACTGTATTACCAGGTGCAAGTCAATTCTGAGGGTAAATTAATCGGTGCCGAGGCCTTATTGCGATGGATACATCCTGATCGCGGTTTTATTCCACCTTCCGAATTTATTCCGTTAGCAGAAGAAACGGGGTTGATTGTTCCGATCGGTTTATGGGTAATGGATACAGCGTGCGCACAACTCAAAAAATGGGAAGATCATGCGAATACTCGTGATATGACTCTGGCAGTCAATGTCAGTGCCAAACAATTTCAACAGACTGATTTTGTTGCTTCCATTAGTCACATTGTGCAGAAACATCAGATTGATCCGACACGTTTGAAAATCGAATTGACGGAGAGCACGATTTTAGACAATGTCGATGACACTACAGAAAAAATGCATCAGCTTAAAAAATTAGGCATCTTTTTTTCCATGGATGATTTTGGTACAGGGTATTCTTCGCTAGCCTATCTGCAACGCCTGCCGCTGAATCAGCTCAAGATAGATCAGTCATTTGTGCGTGATATCAGCGACGACGAAAACGATGCAACTATCGTGCGCGCCATCATTTCCCTAGGAATTAATCTCGGCTTGAACGTGATTGCAGAGGGAGTAGAGACTTCTGAGCAACGCAGCTTTTTGATTGCGCACGATTGCTTTGTTTTCCAAGGATATTTATTTTCTAAGCCAGTCCCCATTGAAGGTTTGCAGGCGCTATTTAACCAGCCTGAATCTAGTCGTATCGGGCGAGTGGAAATATCGTAAGCGACAACGCGATCAAGATTCTTTGCCAGCTTTATTTTTCTCAGCTATCCATTGCGACATGTACTGGGTACTTTTGTGTAAATGATGGCGCAACATCATGCCGGTAAAATTTCTTCGGCGATTCTCGTCTTGCTCTTGTTTGGCGGATGCCAGGCGATACAATAAGGTTTGCCCTGCCTCTTCGCGGCTAAAGTGACTTTGCATTATTTGTGTGCCATTTATTTGCGCTACATGCCACTCTGAAGCATTTTGATACAGGCTAATTGCTGCAGCGGCAAAGCTTTCTGTGTCTTGCTCCACTGCACCACCCCATGGCAATTCACCACACATGCCTTCAATGCCGATAGCAGTAGTTACGCTGGGAGTGCCGCATGACATTGCATCTGCGAGCTTACCTTTGATCCCGGCACCAAAACGTAAGGGAGCGAGGCATACTCTGGCTTGCGTCATCAATGCCAGGGCATCATCTACCCAGCCGAGCACATGAAAGCCTTGCTGCGGATTATGTAGCGCCGTTGCTTTGGGCGGTGGATAGGCACCAAGCACATGTAATTGGGCTTGTGGCAAAGCCTGCCGGATACGTGGCCAGATAGCGTGCTTTAACCACAGCACGCTATCCCAGTTAGGCGCATGGCGAAAGTTACCTATACTGAGAAAATGCTGGCGTTGCTCAAAGTTTGGCGTCTCTGATATCTTTTGTGTTGGCGTTAAATGCGACATCAGAGTGCAATGATGTAACTGCATCGTCGGTACGCCAAATTGTTCTTGCAGCAAAGTCATTTCAAAGCTGGAAATCATCAAGCTCAGATCGCAACGATAAATCGCGGCGATCTCGCGTTGTGCTATTTCCTCGTTCGCCATCAGTGTGGCGATGATGTCGGAAGTTGCGGTAACTGCGCCGGCGTGGTTTCTTTCTACTTCATTGGCACAAGCCTGCTGCGCTAGTTTAAGCAAGGCATGGCGCGCATAACGCAGACTGTGCAAATCGCTGGTATCAAGTACCCGCAAGGCCGTCGGGCAAATTTTTTCTACACGCCAGCCAAATTGTTCTTCGGTAAAAAATCGATCAAACAAGACCAAATCGGGCCGATACCCGGCGACAAATTGATCAAAGCTATCACAATTTAATACGATACTTTTTTCTTCGATTTGTAATGACGATAAATCTGCTCGATGTTCAGATAAAGCCGCAGCGCTGGCAAACACGACTTGCCATCCCTGACTGCGAAACAGGCTTAACAATTCCATCATCCGGCCGCCCGCAGCTGACGAACGCGGCTCAGGCCAGACATAACCGATGACGAGGATTTTTTGCATGAAAAGCGACTACCTAAATATAAATGTCGAACTTAATTTGAAGACTTAATGTGCGACTCAATGTGAACGCTCAGATTCCCAGTGCGCTTAAATCAAGGCTGGAGCCTTTCATTGGCGGGCACCAGAAGTAGGCTCCGGTAATGGGTAGACTGAACTTAAATACAGCATCGACAATGCCATCCTCGGCACCCGACATACGTTGTAGTTGCGCTTCAAATGCGTCAAATGATTTTCCGAAGGCGACGAAATATAATCCGGCATTGTCGTCATTCGCCCAAGGCATAGAGCGGCGCAGTATAAATGCTTCGGGAGTAAAATTTTCTTGCGCTGTGCGTTTCACATGCGCCGATTCTGGCGCGTCTTCCAGTTCAAGATTATCGATTTTTCTGCGACCTATCATGTTGTCCTGTTCAAACTCGGACATCGCCTCAAACTGGATAAAATTGTGTTGCCATTGCTGGATCGCGACAAAACTGCTGCCATTCAGGTTGGCGGGTTTTTCTTGCACGATAGCGGCGTTGATGGCGGCCATGTCTTCCGGGTTTTCTGTACCATCTTCGTAACCGCTTAAATCGCGTCCCGTCCCCACCTTGAATGCATCGACGACTTGCTGCAGTTCAAATGCAGTGCTTAAAATTCTACGTAGGTGGCGCAGTTGATGCACCAGTTCCTCTCGCTGCCCGGCACGGCACCAACACCACAAAGCGGCTGGTGTTGAGGGAAGACTAACCTGACTTCCTTCGATGGTCTTGAAATCACGTAAACCGTCAATTTTTCCGCCCAACAGTTGCACCAAGGAGTTGCCTAGAGCGAGGACAATATGTTCGCCATCGACTAACGCTAATACGGCCTTGAGTGTATTGATTGCGGCAAGGGTATCGGTGTCTGATTTAAGCGTAAAAGTCAGGTAAAGCGCATGTTGCGGTATCGCTTGCAAGATACCGCTTTGGATGATTGGCATGACAGATTCCGAATAGTAAGGCGATGTTTTGTGTGCAGATTGATTCATGTTTATTGCTGCCATACCGCCTGCATCAATTCATCCATATCATCAGGATTCGCCAGTTTGGCTTGCGCTGCTTTCCATTCTTTGACTGAAGGTTTACTGCGCGTGGTGTGCTTGGCTCGGTCTGTCATAAACTTGGGTGTGTCGATGAGCATCTTGATGCCAAATACGACAGTCCCTTGTGCAACCGCGAAAGGAGGGACTTTCTTAACCGCTTCGATGACTTGATTGTCATAATATTCGTGCAGCGCCGGCTCCATATCCAGCCACGCGCTAATCTCGCCATCTCCACGTACGGCAACCACCAAAAAGCCGCTACTGTTCGGCATGCTTGCTTTTTTTAATGCATTCCAGACGTTCGACTGCATCTTGCGAGAGAATCTTGCGACGTCTTCAAAATTGACCTGCTTATCGGTCAGTGTTTTTTCAGATTGAAAAAAATACACCGCATCAAATCGTGGTTCCGCTGCCTGCACCAACGAAGCAAATGTCAGCAAGAGTAAGCTCAGCAGCAGTTTCATCATCTGTCCTTTATTCTTATTTCTCAATTACTCTGGATTCGTCACAAAGACACCGGCAGTGCGATTTTTTTGTACATTATCCCACGCAAATACCTGGCCATTCATTGCTACATATACCCCAGCTGGCAAGACTTGAGCCACACCGCAAGCAAAGCCGAGGTTAAACAAGGCATCCGAATTGGCGATTTCATAAGGAATCATGGCACCAGTAAAAACAATCGCCTTATCGAGTTTAGCGGCACCCAGAACTTCGGCGGTTTCGCGCATGGTGTCGGTACCATGGATAATGACAATGGCTTTTTCAGACCCGTTTAGACAAGACTGTAAAATCTCCTGGCGATCGGCATCGACCATGTCCAGAGAATCCATCAACTTATTTGCTTCCAGCGTTACCGGCAAAGTGATGCGGGCGCGCTTCAGGACTTCTGGCAGATGACTATCGGAGAACCAGAGCTTACCGGTCAGTTCGTCATAATGTTTATCGAAGGTGCCGCCTGTAGCGATGATTTTTAGTGTCATGAGAGCTGCTCTAACTATTTGGGTGAGGAAATCATATTGTAGCCTCAGTTTTGTGGATTTTAGCAATCCTGGCTTGCCTATCGGAACGTATCGACTATATTGTTAATTTATGACTTACTTGTTTCTCTCGTAGCGTTTTTCCATGAAACCAATTGCGCCCGGCACCATCATCTTTCATCGTCATCGCGGCTATGGTGTACTGACTGCAGTTAATTTATTGACTGGGTGGGTGGCTGCACGCTTTGGCGATGAATCGCGCACCTTGGATTTAAATCTTTCTACCGATGATGTACAGCATGCCGATGGTGAATCAATTTTATTTCATCGCGCACCGCCAGAGCGTATGCCACATGCGCGTTTGATGGCGATGGTGCGCGACTTACATAAAGCCGGATACGAAAGATTGTATTTGTACAGTTGGCCAACGCCATCGGGCTTGCATTGGCGCTGGCAGTTATTTACCGGGCCGCGTCATTGGATGCAAAGACCATGGCGTGAAGGCTGGTATGGCTCAGGTGCCGATTACAATTTTAATCCGGTGATGCGTTGGGGAGATGCCCCGGGCGCGAGTACAACCGAACTGATCCATGCGCTGGCGCAGTTTGACCCAGCCGGTTTGGCACAAGCATTGGGGCGCGATGAAGATCATACCAATTGGTTCGCCGCAGTGTGCGATGCACTGCTGCCGAATTATGCGTATAGCCTGGGGGCTGACGATGCAAATAAATTGCTCTTACCCCGGCTGCCAGTGATTGCGGTGCGTCAACGGCAACGTGATTATCTCGGGCCGGATTTGCCATGGCCACCCGGTTGGAAGCATATCTGGCGCCAGGATGCCTGGGCTGGCAGGCATGATCCTCGTAGCGTGGTGAGGCATGACATCATCCCGACTTCTTTACGCCTGCCCTTCGATATTTGACGTGTTTGCAAAGTCGTTGAGGACATTGCTTGGTTTTCCATTGGCAAAATCCAGAATATTTTGAAAAGCCGTTCGAAAATACATCTCATAGCTCGTTTGTTCGACATAACCCAGATGCGGTGTTGCGAGTACGTTTTCCATCCTGAGCAACGGATTTTGCATAGCTACCGGCTCGGTTTCAAACACATCAATTGCCGCAAAGCCAGGACGACCTAACTTTAAAGCCGATTCCAGCGCACCCGCTTGCACCAGTTCCGCCCGACTGGTATTGACGAATAAGGCGTGCGTCTTCATTAGCGCCAGATCATTGACACTAACAATTCCACGACTGGTATCATTTAAGCGAAGATGTACAGAAATGACGTCACTTTCAGAGAAAAACGCTTCTTTTGAGATGGCAGACTGATAACCATCCTGTTGCGCCTGAAGCCGGCTCGCGTCACTACCCCAAATCACTACTTGCATGCCAAAAGCTTTGCCGTACCCGGCAACTAGCTTGCCTATCTTTCCATAGCCCCAAATACCCAGAGTGCGCCGCTTCAAGACACATCCCAAGCCATTATGTTGCAAGTTCGTGGATGCGAGCTGCCACAAGCCACCTTGTAAATTGGCCGCGTATTGTGTAATTTTGCGCGATGATGCCATGATTAGCGTCCATGTTAGTTCAGCTGCAGCGGTTGGATCACTGCTGCCCTCAACTATCGTAATTCCGCGTTCAGTGGCGGCCGCGACATCAATATGCCCTGACACTTTGCCGGTTTGCGCGATCAGTTTCAGCTTGGGTAGCTTTTTTAGAAGAGCGCAAGGAAAGACGGTGCGCTCGCGGTTTAATACCAGTACATCAAATGGGGCCAAACGAATTGCCAACTGCCCGATACCAACAGCGCGACTATTAAACACCTTCACCTCATGATCTTGCAAGAGGCTGAAGCACGGGAGGTGTCGCACGGCATCTTGATAATCATCCAAAATGGCTATTTTCATGAAATATAATTTCCTCAATCGTTTGAAAACGGTATTCTTTCAGTAAGAGTATTATTGTGTTAATAATCTTGACGGTAAAAATTAGCTTGAAACGTCTTGCGCGTGTAAAATACTTGGTACCGTAGCTTTTTGATTCTTTCGCCCACCATGATCCAGCGGGGCGCTAGTCTGGATGCAAGACCACCCGTCTTGCTTTCCTATTATCCGACAGAAGCGTGTTGAGATAGTCTGCTGTTTTATCCTGCTTGAGCGTTGGCTCGCAAACCAGACACATATCGACCGTCCTGCCGTGCCGCTACACCGATTTTTTTATTGAAATGGCATTGGAGAAAGTATCTTGAATCAACCTATCATGAAGGGAGTGGCGACGATGACAGTACCCGCTCACGTTAAGCAGCAACAGTTAATCAATTGGGTCGCCGAAATGGCAGCGCTCACAAAACCAGATAACATCTATTGGTGCGATGGCTCTGAAGAAGAGTACGACCGGCTGTGTGCACAAATGGTCGCCGCCGGCACCATGAAAAAACTCAACGAAATCAAGCGACCAAACAGCTATCTTGCTTGCTC